>NZ_JBXAHA010000018.1:138178-212697 GCF_058794615.1 Cupriavidus sp. GW823-FHT07A04 | reverse complement strand
GCATCGGCTATTGCCCGGAAGAGCGGGGCATCTTCGCCAGCCTGTCGTGCGAGGAAAACCTGCTGTTGCCGCCGCTGCTGAAAGGGCAGGGCGCCAGCGCGGTCACCGGCATGAGCGAGGCCGAGATCTACGAGATGTTCCCTAACCTGAAGGAGCGCCGCCAGAGCCAGGGCACGCGCCTGTCGGGCGGCGAGCAGCAGATGCTGGCCGTCGGGCGCATCCTGCGCACCGGCGCCAACCTGCTGCTGCTCGACGAGATCTCGGAGGGCCTTGCGCCCGTGATCGTGCAAGCGCTGGCGCGCATGATCCTGATGCTCAAGAAAAAGGGCTACACGGTGGTGATGGTGGAGCAGAACTTCCGCTTTGCCGCGCCGCTGGCCGACCGTTTTTATGTGATGGAACACGGCACGATCGTCGAGCGCTTCGCGGCTGCGGAGCTGCAGGCCAAGATGCCGGTGCTGAACGAGTTGCTTGGGGTCTGATTCGAATCGGCGCGCGGCGCTGTCATGAATCGCAGGCATTGTTTTAGGGCAGGAACGGGTGGCGTCAGGTGCCGCCGAAACTAAGGAGACAGGCAATGAAGATGACTCGGCTGGCGGTCGCTCTGGCGGCTATCGTAACGGGCGTGGCAATGGGTTCGGCATCGGCGCAGGTCTCGGGCGATACCGTCAAGATCGGCTACATCACCGACATGTCTGGCTTGTACGCCGACATCGACGGCCCGGGCGGCCTCGAAGCCATCAAGATGGCAATCGAGGACAACGGTGGCAAGGTGCTGGGCAAGCCGATCGAGCTGGTCTCGGCCGATCACCAGAACAAGGCCGACATCGCCGCCTCGAAGGCGCGCGAGTGGATGGACCAGCAGGGCCTGGACGTGCTGATCGGCGGCACCAATTCCGCCACCGGCCTGGCCATGAACAAGGTGGCCTCGGAGAAGAAGAAGGTCTACTTCAATATCGGTGCCGGCTCGGCGCGCCTGACCAACGAAGAGTGCTCGCCGTACACCGTGCACTATGCATATGACACGGTGGCGCTCGCCAAGGGTACCGGCAGCGCGGTGGTCAAGCAGGGTGGCAAGTCGTGGTTCTTCCTGACCGCCGACTATGCCTTCGGCCACTCGCTGGAAAACGATACCGCGGCCGTGGTGAAGGCCAACGGCGGCACGGTGGTGGGCTCGGTGCGCCATCCGCTGTCGGCATCGGATTTCTCGTCGTTCCTGCTGCAGGCGCAATCGTCCAAGGCGCAGATCCTCGGCCTGGCCAATGCCGGCGGCGACACCATCAACTCGATCAAGGCGGCCAAGGAATTCGGCATCACCAAGACGATGAAGATCGCCGGCCTGCTGATGTTCATCAACGACATCCACAGCCTGGGCCTGAAGAACACCGAAGGCCTGCTGATGACCGACAGCTGGTACTGGGACATGAACGACGATACGCGCAAGTTCGCCGCGCGCTTCTTCACCAAGATGAAGAAGATGCCGAGCAGCTTGCAGGCCGCCGACTACTCTGCCGCGCATACGTACCTGAAGGCGGTCGAGGCAGCCAAGACGGATGATCCGGACAAGGTCATGGCCGAGCTCAAGAAGATGAAGATCAACGACTTCTACACCAAGGGCTACATCCGCCAGGATGGCCGCGGCATCCACGACATGTACCTGATGCAGGTGAAGTCGCCGGCCGAATCGAAGAAGCCGTGGGACTACCTGAAGGTGGTGGCCACGATCCCGGGTGAGCAGGCTTTCACCACGGTGGCGGAATCGAAGTGCGCGATGATGAAGAAGTAAGCGTTTGAACTGAGTTGAGTTGCGTAGAGTTGATTGAGGTATGACGCCCCCGCCCGGGACCGTTGCATGTTGACCGGGTTCGGGAGTGGGGGCCAGTGTCTTTCTTCGCTTCATTTTGACAGCGCCTGCCTGGCGGGGAACGACGAATCCCGGCTGGTGCGCAAACGGTAACGCCTGCGATGGACATCTTCGGTATTCCTCTGCCCGCCATGCTGTCCCAGTTACTGCTGGGACTGGTCAACGGTGCCTTCTATGCGATGTTGAGCCTTGGCCTTGCGGTCATCTTCGGGCTGCTCAACGTCATCAATTTTGCCCACGGGGCGCTGTTCATGCTCGGCGCGGTCCTGGCCTGGATGGGCATGGAGTACGCCGGGCTCAACTACTGGGTGATGCTGGTGCTGTCGCCGCTGGCGGTGGCGCTGATCGGCATCGTGATCGAGCGCACCATGCTGCGCTGGATCTACAAGCTCGACCATATCTACGGCCTGCTGCTGACGCTCGGCATCACGCTGGTGATCGAAGGCATCTTCCGCTCGATCTATGGGGTGTCGGGGTTGCCGTACTCGGCGCCCGAGGCGCTGAGCGGCGCCACGGATCTGGGCTTCATGATCCTGCCGAACTACCGGGCCTGGGTGGTGGCTGCCTCGCTGGTGGTGTGCTTCTCCACCTGGTACCTGATCGAGAAGACCAAGCTGGGCGCTTATTTGCGCGCTGGCACCGAGAACCCCAAGCTGGTTGAAGCCTTTGGCGTCAACGTGCCGCTGATGGTGACGCTGACCTACGGGTTCGGCGTGGCGCTGGCGGCGTTTGCCGGCGTGCTCGCGGCACCGGTGATCCAGATCTCGCCGCTGATGGGGCAGAACCTGATCATCATCGTGTTCGCGGTGGTGGTGATCGGCGGGATGGGCTCGATCATGGGCTCGATCCTGACCGGCCTCGGCCTGGGCGTGATCGAGGGCCTGACCAAGGTGTTCTATCCCGAGGCCTCGTCCACGGTCGTGTTCTTCATCATGGTGATCGTGCTGATGCTGCGCCCGGCCGGACTGTTCGGGAGGGAGAAGTGATGAACCAACCAACCGGCGCGGCAGTGGCCGCGGGGCAGACAAGACAGGGGCGGGGCGTGCAGAAGAAACTGTTGTACGGATTGTTGCTGGCAGCGCTGGTCCTGGCGCCGATGGCCGGAGCGTATCCGGTGTTCGTGCTCAAGGTGCTGTGCTTCGCGCTGTTCGCGTGCGCCTTCAATCTGCTGATCGGTTATACCGGGCTGCTGTCGTTCGGCCATGCGGCCTTCTTCGGCGGCGCGGCCTATACGGCCGGGCATGCGATGAAGGTGTGGGGCGTCACGCCTGAGGTTGGGCTGGTGCTGGGCACGCTGGCGGGCGCCTTGATCGGCTACGTGGTCGGGTACATCGCGATTCGCCGGCAAGGCATTTATTTCTCCATGATCACGCTGGCGCTGGCGCAGATGCTGTTCTTCTTCTGCCTGCAGGTGCCGTACACCGGGGGCGAGGATGGCTTGCAGGGCATTCCGCGCGGCAAGCTGTTCGGTGTGTTGTCGCTAGCCAACGATCTGACACTGTATTACGTGGCGCTGGCGATCATCGTGGCGGCCTTCGCGCTGATCGTGCGTACCGTGCATTCGCCGTTCGGCCAGATCCTCAAGGCGATCAAGGAAAACGAGCCGCGCACCATCTCGCTGGGCTACGATACGGACCGCTTCAAGCTGATGGTGTTTGTGCTGTCTGCGGCTCTTTCCGGGCTGGCCGGGTCGATCAAGGCGCTGGTGCTGGGCTTTGCCACGCTGACCGACGTGCACTGGTCCATGTCGGGCTCGGTGATCCTGATGACGCTGGTTGGCGGCCTGGGCACGCTTTCGGGCCCGCTGGTCGGGGCTTTCGTGGTGGTGGCGCTGGAAAACAAGCTTGGCGACATCGGCACCTTCCTGGCCTCGACGACGGGCATCGAGTGGTTCAACTCACTGGGCGAATCCGTCACAATGGTGACCGGCGTGATCTTCGTGATCTGCGTATTGACGTTCCGCCGCGGCATCATGGGCGAGCTTCTTGCCCGCTTTGGGAAGGCCCGGGAGTGATCGTGGGGCGACATGCCCGATTTTGGGGCTAGGGTTTCTTCTAGCTTGCTCGAAACGCACCGCTTCGTTACATTCCATATACGGTTTTCGCAGGTTAAATGGAGGCGGAAGCGAGGAGACGACAGGCGCGCAGTCACTAGGCTGCAGTGTCAATATAAGATAAGGGCGTTGCTGGGTGATCCTCGGCAACGCCTTTTTTAATTTCCGGGTTGCATGCCCGTTCCTGGTGCGTGATGTTTTCGCCATGCGGAATCGTCGTCAAAGCCACCGATTGCGCATGCGACAATGCGGCCTTGCCACCGGGCCCGCCATGCCGTCAGATCCCCCCTCTCTAATTCCTTCCCCGCCTGAATCCGCAATGACCCCGGCCTCGATATGCCTGGCCGGTACTGGCGATGCGCAAAACCTGGGCGCCTGGCTGCAATCACGGCACGCATTGCCCGTCGCGGCGGCGCGCGCCCGGCAGGCGCTGCTGGAGGGCCTGCTTGCCCGGCCTGAGCGCGGGGCCTGTGTGGTGGCGCAGGCCAGCGCCGGCCCGGATCTGCTCGGTTGCCTGCCCGTTACGCTGATACCGCATCTCGAACTTGCCGGCCTTGCGGCGCTTGCCACCGAATGGTGGGCCGGTGACGTGCCGGCGGACAGGGGCGCCGCCTTGCTGCTGGATTGCTGTGGCCTGCTGGCCGACTGGTGCAGCGCGCATGGCGTGCGCCATCTGTTGCTGGCGCCGGCGCTGCTGACAGCGGCGCAGGCCGCACCGGCCGGCTTTGCGCCGCATGCCAGCGGCCTGTGGCATCTCAATTTGTCACCAGCCGCCAAGATGCTGGGCTGACGCTTCCAGCGCGCCTGCCGCGCTTGGTTCACCTCCTTCGCTCGTTCCCTCCGTTTTCTCTTTCTTCGTTTCCCCGCGTCCATGGAATTCGCGTTTCTTGCTGTTGCCGCTTTTCTTGCCGGCCTGATCGATGCTGTCGCCGGCGGCGGTGGCCTGGTGCAGATCCCCGCGCTGTTTTCGGCCTATCCCAACATGGCGCCGGCCACGCTGCTCGGCACCAGCAAGGTGGCGTCGCTGGCCGGTACCACCAATGCGGCGTTGCGCTATGGCCGCAGCGTGCGCATCTACTGGGGTGCGACCTTGCCGACGATGCTGTCGGCCTTCGCCTTTTCGATGGCGGGTGCCTACGCGCTCACGCTCATTCCCGCGGAGCCGCTGCGCAAGTCGCTGCCCTTTATCCTGGTGGCCCTGCTGGTCTATACGGTGGCCAAGAAGAGCCTGGGCACCGAGCACGCACCGTCGCTCTCCGGCGGCAAGGAACGCGCCGCTGCGTTGTTGGCGGGCGCCGTGATCGGCTTCTACGACGGCGTGTTCGGGCCGGGCACCGGCAGCTTCCTGATGATCGTGTTCGTGCGCGTGTTTGGCTACGATTTCCTGCACGCCTCGGCATCGACCAAGGTGGTCAACCTCGCCACCAACCTGGCGGCCTTGCTGCTGCTGGCGGCGAAGGGGCACGTCTGGTGGCAGCTCGGGCTGGTCATGGCGCTGGCTAACGTGGGCGGCAGCCAGATTGGCAGCCGCCTCGCGCTCAAGCATGGCAGCGCCTTTGTGCGGCGCGTGTTTATCGTGGTGGTGGCAGCGCTGATCGTGAAAACCGCCTGGGATGCGTTCGGCCGCTGAGCGTCGGTTCGCGGCCGTGTCGCTTGCATGCTGCGATGCGGGTTAATCCCGCTAGCCCGGCGATATGCCTGTTGCTAGACTCGCTACGCATTCCCGACCGGGCGGTCGGTGAATGAGCGGCCGGCGTGGCGCACCATGGCATTGCCTGGCGAGCCCCGCCGAGCGCCGCCGGGGATCACGCGCAGGACGGGAGATTGGGGCAGGGCGGACGCGGATTCGCCCATCGCCCCGGGGTAGCAGGCAGGCGCCGGCGTTGCGCCTGGATACGGGCCTGAAAAGCACCGAAAGGGCACCGGCACAATAAGATCCACCAGGACAAGACAGACCAGAAGAACAGAAGACCAGATTGAGGCATCCGACTGGCCGCGAGGCGGCACGGATGCCTCTTCCGTTTGCCGCAATGGAAGGAGACACGATGACATTCAAGCGCGCCAGCCTGCTGGCTCTCGCCGCCGCCAGCCTGTGCGCCGGCACTGCCAGCGCACAGGTCAAAGTCGGGGTAACGCTATCGGCCACCGGGCCCGCCGCCTCGCTGGGCATTCCCGAGAAGAACACCATCTCGCTGCTGCCCAAGGAGATCGCTGGCAAGAAGATCGAGTACATCGTGCTCGACGATGCGTCGGACACCACCACCGCGGTCAAGAATACGCGCAAGCTGATCAGCGAAGACAAGGTCGACGTGATTGTCGGCTCCACCGTGACGCCCAACTCGCTGGCCATGGTGGATGTCGTCGCCGAGAACGAAACGCCGATGATCACGCTGGCCGCCTCGGCCCGCATCATCGAGCCGATGGATGCCAAGCGCGCCTGGGTCTTCAAGACGCCGCAGAACGACTCGCACATGGCCACCGCCATTGCCGAGCACATGACCAACCACAACGTGAAGACGGTTGCCTTTATCGGCTTCGCGGACGCCTATGGCGATAGCTGGGCGCAAGAGTTCGCCAAGGTCGGCGAGATGCGCAAGATCAAGGTGGTGGCCAATGAACGCTTTGCGCGCACCGACACCTCGGTCACCGGCCAGGTGCTCAAGATGATGGGCAGCAACCCGGACGCCGTGCTGATCGCAGGCTCGGGCACGCCCGCCGCGCTGCCCGCCAAGGCGCTCAAGGAGCGTGGCTGGAAGGGCAAGATCTACCAGACCCACGGTGTGGCCAACGCCGACTTCCTGCGCGTGTGCGGCAAGGATTGCGAAGGCACCTTCTTGCCGGCCGGCCCGCTGCTGGTGGCCGAGCAGCTGCCGGACACGAACCCGGTGAAGAAGCCTGCCATTACCTACAAGACAGCGTACGAAAAGGCATTCGGCGGCCAGGTCTCGACCTTCGGCGGCCACGCCTGGGATGCCGGCCTGCTGCTGCAGCGAGCCATCCCCGAGGCGCTGAAGAAGGGCCAGCCGGGCACCAAGGAGTTCCGCAAGGCGCTGCGCGATGCCATGGAGCAGACCAAGGAGCTGCCGATCTCCCACGGCATCATGAACATGACGCCGACCGACCACCTTGGCCTGGACCAGCGCGCGCGCGTGATGGTGGAGATCGTCGACGGCAAGTGGAAGCTGCAGACCAAGTAAGCGGCACGACTGGCTGCATTGGATGCAAAAAGGGCGCATGGCCAGCCATGCGCCCTTTTTGTTGGTGCCGGCTCATGCCGGCCCACGCCATTGCGCGACTACAGGCAATCCCGCACTTGACACCGCATCCGCCATGCGAGATCTTTAACGTGTTAATGAATATGGCGTTTGCCAGGATAAGCAAAACGGGATGACGGCCATGGTGCGCTGCGGATATGCTGCACCCGGCATATGCATAGCTTCCCGCCGGCCGTGCCGATTACCGATGCGGCACTGCGGAATCTAAGGGTTCGTCGGGATTTCCGCTATGCGTAAGTTGTTTCATATTTCGTAACTCGTAATTTCACAAGCCAGCCGGCTTCCCTCCGCCGGCGGGACTCACCAACAATACGGGGAGACAATGGACCTCTCGATCGCCGCCATCCTGGCGCAGGACGGCATCACCTCGGGCGCCATCTATGCGCTGCTCGCGCTGGCCCTGGTGCTGGTGTTCTCGGTGACCCGCGTCATCTTCATTCCGCAAGGGGAGTTCGTCGCCTATGGCGCGCTGACACTGGCGGCGATTCAGTCCGGCCATGCGCCGCAAAGCAGCTGGCTGCTGCTGGTCATGGGCGTGCTCACCTTTCTCTATGAGACGGTCACCATCCTGCGCAGCGCCGAACTGCGCCGGACCGCGCCCAGGCGGATTGCGGTACTGGCTGGCAAATACCTGGTCTTCCCGCTGGCCGTGCATCTGCTCGCGCAGAACTTCGACGGGCAGTCGATGCCCATGCTGGCGCAGATCGCGCTGACGCTGCTGATCGTGATTCCGCTCGGGCCCATGCTGTACCGTCTTGCCTACCAGCCGCTGGCCGAAGCCAGCACGCTGGTGCTGCTGATTGTCTCGGTGGGCGTGCACTTTGCACTGGTGGGGCTGGGGCTGGTGATGTTCGGCGCCGAGGGCTCGCGCACCGCGCCTTTCTCCGAGGCGCGCTTTGAAGTGGGCAGCCTGACGATCTCCGGGCAGAGCCTTTGGGTGGTTGGCGTATCGGCACTGATGATCGCGGGGCTGTATTTCTACTTCGAACGCACCATCGCCGGCAAGGCGCTGCGTGCCACGGCGGTCAATCGCCTGGGCGCGCGGCTGGTCGGCATTGGCACGACGCAGGCCGGGCGCCTGTCGTTCACGCTGGCAGCGGCAATGGGCGCGCTGTGCGGGATCCTGATCGCGCCGCTGACCACGGTGTACTACGAGTCCGGCTTCCTGATCGGCCTGAAGGGCTTCGTCGGTGCCATCGTTGGCGGTCTGGTGAGCTACCCGGTGGCGGCCGCCGGTGCCATCCTGGTGGGGCTGCTCGAATCGTATTCGTCCTTCTGGGCCAGCGCGTTCAAGGAGGTCATCGTGTTCACCCTGATCCTGCCCGTGCTGCTGTGGCGCTCGCTCACCAGCAAGCATGTGGAAGACGAGGAATAAGGGACACGCCATGAACACCAACCTCAAGAACCGAATCTTCCTGCTGGCCTTCGCGGTAGTGCTGGCGCTGTTGCCCGTGCTGCCCACGCCCGAATTCTGGATCACGCTGGGCAACTACATCGGCCTGTACAGCATCGTCGCCATCGGCCTGGTCCTGCTCACCGGCGTGGGTGGCATGACCTCCTTTGGCCAGGCCGCCTTCGTCGGGCTGGGCGCCTACAGCACCGCCTACCTCACCACGCAGTTCGGGCTTTCGCCCTGGCTCGGCCTGCTGGTCGGGCTGGTGATCACGATGGCCTCGGCCTATGTGATCGGCCTGATCACCATGCGCATGTCGGGCCACTACCTGCCGCTCGCCACCATCGCCTGGGGCCTGTCGCTATTTTTCCTGTTCGGCAACCTGGAATTCCTCGGCAAGTACGACGGCCTCAACGGCATTCCCGTGCTGCACGTGCTCGGCATCGAGCTGGCCTCCGGGCGCTCGATGTTCTACCTGATCTGGGCCGTGGTGCTGGTGTCGGTGATCGCCATGCAGAACCTGCTCAACTCGCGCCCGGGCCGCGCCATCCGCGCCTTGAAGGGCGGCGGCACCATGGCCGAGGCGATGGGCGTGAACACCGCGTGGATGAAGGTGGTGATCTTTGTGGTGGCGGCGATGCTGGCCTGCATCTCCGGCTTTCTCTACGCGCATCTGCAGCGCGCGGTGAACCCCACGCCGTTCGGGCTGAACTACGGCATCGAGTACCTGTTCATGGCGGTGGTGGGCGGCGTAGGCCACGTGTGGGGCGCGGTGCTTGGCGCCGGCATCCTCACCATCCTGAAGGACGTGCTGCAAGGCGTGCTGCCCAAGCTGCTGGGCGCCAACGGCAACTTCGAAACCATCGTGTTCGGCGTGCTGATGGTGCTGCTGCTGCAATACGCGCGCGATGGCATCTGGCCGTTCATCAAGAAGCTGTTCCCCAACGGGCCGCCGGTGATGGCGCCGGCGCAAGCGCCCGCGCTGCCGTTGCGCGCCAAGCCGCAGGCCGGCGAACTGATCCTCGATGTCAAAGCCGCGCGCAAGGAGTTCGGCGGGCTGGTGGCGGTCAACGATGTGAGCTTCCAGGTCCGCGCCGGCGAGATCATCGGGCTGATCGGCCCCAATGGCGCGGGCAAGTCCACCACCTTCAACCTCGTCACCGGCGTGCTGCCCGCCACGCGCGGCGAGGTGCTGTATCGCGGCGAGCAGATCTCCGGGCTGCCCTCGCGCGAGATCGTCAAGCGCGGCATCGGCCGCACCTTCCAGCATGTGCATCTGCTGCCCACCATGACCGTGCTGGAGAACGTGGCCATCGGTGCACACCTGCGCGGCGACTTTGCGCCGCAAGGCGGCGTGACGGCAGCGATCCTGCGCATGAACAAGAGCGAGGAGGCCAAGCTGCTGCACGAAGCCGCGCGCCAGCTCGAGCGCGTGGGCCTGGCCGACTGCATGTACATGGAAGCCGGCAGCCTCGCGCTGGGCCAGCAACGCATCCTGGAGATCGCGCGCGCGCTGTGCTGCGATCCCGCGCTGCTGTTGTTGGATGAGCCCGCGGCGGGGCTGCGCTACAAGGAGAAGCAGGCACTGGCCGAGTTGCTGAAGAAGCTCAAGGGCGAGGGCATGAGCGTGCTGCTGGTCGAGCACGACATGGACTTCGTGATGAATCTGACGGACCGGCTGGTGGTGATGGAGTTCGGTACGCGCATTGCAGAAGGCGTGCCCGAGGACGTGCAGAAGGACCCGGCGGTGCTCGAGGCCTATCTCGGCGGCGTGGAGTAAGGAAACGACAATGAGCCTGATCCTGGAAGTGAAGGACCTGCACGTGCGTTACGGCAAGGTCGAAGCCGTGCACGGCGCCAACCTGAAAGTGGAAGCGGGAAAGATCGTCACGGTGATCGGCCCCAATGGCGCGGGCAAGTCCACCATGCTCAACGCCATCATGGGCGCGTTGCCGGTGAGCGGTTCGTCCACCGGCGCGGTGACCTACCTCGGCCACGACCTCGCCGGCCTGCCGGTGGAAGGGCGCGTGGCGCGCGGCATGTGCCTGGTGCCGGAGAAGCGCGAACTGTTTGGCTCGATGAGCGTGGCGGACAACCTGGTGCTGGGCGCCTATCGTCGCAAGCGTGCGGGTGAGAAGAACTTCCTCGACCAGATGGAAGTGGTCTACGGCCTGTTCCCGCGCCTGAAGGAGCGGGCGAAGCAGGACGCCGGCACGCTGTCCGGGGGTGAGCGGCAGATGCTGGCGGTGGGCCGCGCGCTGATGGCCAAGCCGCAGTTGCTGATGCTGGACGAGCCGAGCCTGGGGCTGGCGCCGCTGATCGTCAAGGAGATCTTTCACATCATCAATGACCTGCGCAAGACGGGGGTGGCGACGCTGCTGATCGAGCAGAACGCGCGGGCGGCGCTGCAGGTGGCGGACTACGGGTACGTGATCGAGACGGGGGATATGGCGATGGAGGGGCCGGCTGCCGAGCTGGCGGCTAACCCGAAGGTGATCGAGACGTATCTGGGGTTGGCGAAGAAGGCGGCTTAGGCTTTATCGATTGTCAGGATTCATATGACGAATAATGGAGGACATTTTCCGCCATTATTATTTGTGGGCCGGATTGCCAGAGGCCGACCCGGTGCGGCAATGTTCGTGATCAAAGGCTAGCGCAGCGATAGGTACGCTAAATATTCATGATAAGAATTTTAATTTACATATGAGCTGAAGTTAAATTCGTTATGGAAATACCTATGCGCCACGGAGCTATTTGCCATTCGATAGACGAAATTATTTACAAAATTCTGACTTCAATTATTTATCGGGTGAATTTACCTGGTTGGCCTGCAGCACATCGGGATCTTGCGCTGCCATGCCGAGTAGCCACGCACGAAACTTGGCAAATGCGGGATGGTCCCGCCTCTCCCTAGGCGCACACAGGAAGTACCCCCGCGTCAGCCTGATCGGCAAATCAAACGGCGCCACTACGCGCCCTGCGGCGATCTCGTCTCGTACCAGACAGCGCTGCAACACTGCCACTCCCATGTCCGCCTTGACCGCCTGGACCAGAATCGAGACCTGGTCGAAGCCCGTGGCAAGCGCCGGCGCAGCACTGGGTACGCCTGCCGCACATAGCCAGTGCTGCCAGTTGGCCGGGGCGGTGGTGTGGTAGAGCAAGGGTTCCTCGAGCAGTTCTGCCGGTTGGGACCATCGTCCGGATTCATGGCGGGCGCGGGCCCGGTCGGGATGGCAGATGGGTACCATCTCGCTGCCGATCACGTAGTCGCATTGCAGGCCCGGCCAGCGGTCCGAGGCGCCGGCGAGGATTGCGGCATCCGGCGCCGGGCCTGAGAAGTCCTCATTGCGCCGGTAGGGCACGAAGTCCAGGCGGATCTCGGGGTGGCGACGGTGGAAATCCGGCAGCCTCGGTATCAGCCATACGCTGGCCAGCGTGGGCACGGCGGACAGCGTGAGGTGATGCTGACGGTCGCGAGAGAGCAGGGCGGCGCTGGCGTTCTCAATGGCTGCCAGCGGGCCGGCTACTGAGTCGAGCAGCTGCCGGCCGGCATCGGTCAGGGTCAGGCGATGCGCATTGCGTTGGAGAAGGGGCTGGCCGAAGTGCGATTCGAGGCGGGCGATGGCGCGGCTGATCGCCCCCTGGGTGACACACAGATCCTCCGCCGCACGCGTAAAGCTGCCCAGTCGCGCTGCGGCGGCAAAGGCATGCAGTTCGGACATCGAGGGCGAGCGTAGCCGCATGGGGGGAGCCGAGAATGAGCTTTGGTAATGCAAGCGTGCAATATAGTCGTTTGTGCGGACCCGGTAAACTGCCGACACTTGGCCACCTTCCCATATAACGCCAAGGAGAAAACCCTCATGATCCGAGCCAGTTTGCCGCGCCGGCATTTCGTCCTGTCCTGCCTGGCGGCGTGCGCCAGCCTCTGCGCCGCCGGCGGCGCGCTCGCGCAGGCCAACTATCCGAACCGCCCGATCCGCCTGGTCGTACCTTTTGCCGCGGGCGGCTCGACCGACCTGTCGGCGCGCCTGGTTGCGGAGTTCGGCGGCCGCGAGTTGGGCCAGCCGATCGTGGTGGAGAACAAGGGCGGTGCCGGCGGCTCGCTCGGCATGGAGCAGGTCGCGCGCTCGGCACCGGATGGATACACCATCGGCATGGCTACCGTCAGCACGCACGGTTCCAACCCGGCCGTGTACCCCAAGCTGAATTACGATCCGATCAAGGACTTCGCGCCGGTCACCAATGTGATGGCGGTCCCCAGCGTGTTCGCGGTGCATCCCAGCGTACCGGCCAAGACCATGCAGGAGTTCGTTGCCCTGGCGCGTGCCAACCCCGGCAAGTACAGCGTTGCTTCGCCAGGTGCGGGCTCCCTGGGTCATGTGAATATCGAGAACTTCAAGATGCTGGCCAAGATCGACCTGCTGCACGTACCGTACAAGGGCGCCGGTCTGGGACTCAACGACGCGGTGGCGGGGCAGGTTAGTGCCATCACCGACAACTTGTCGTCCGCGCTGCCCCACGTGAAATCCGGGAGGCTGCGCCCGCTAGCCGTGCTGGGCTCCGCGCGTTCGCCGCTACTGCCCAACGTCCCGACCTACGCGGAACTGGGCTACAAGGAGATGGGGGATGGCGGTTGGTTCGGCATCGTGGCACCCGCGGGCACGCCGCCGGCTATTATCGAGAAGCTCAATCGCGCCATCCACAAAGCCATGCAGAACCCGGAGTTCAAGCGCAAGGTGGAAGAGTCCGGCGGCACGCTCGTGCCGACCACGCCGGATGGCTTCAAGGTACAGATCCAGCAGGCCATGACGCGCTATGCGCGCGTCGCCAAGGCCGCCAACATCAAACTGGATTGATGGCATGAACGATAGCTTCGAACCCTTTTTCCAGTCCGCGCCGCAGGCTCAGGCCTTGCCGCTGGTTTGCGATTCGCCGCACAGCGGCACGTGCTACCCGCAGGACTTCGGTGCGGCCATCCCGCTGCAGCGGCTCCGGAGCGGCGAAGACACCCACGTGGAATCGCTGTGGGAAGCTGTGCCGCGGATCGGCGGCACGCTGATCGCTGCGAATTTCCCCCGTGTCTATATCGATCCCAATCGTACGCTTGACGATCTGGATCCCGAACTGCTGGATGGCACCTGGCCTGAGCCGCTGGCGCCGGGCGAAAAGACGCGCCTTGGCTATGGGCTGATCTGGCGCAATGTGGATGCGGCAACGCGAATCTACGGTCGCAAGCTCTCGCTGCAAGAGGTACGCGGCCGGATCGATCGATACTACCGCCCCTATCATCAGGCGCTATCGGCGGCGGTGGAGGAGGCCTTTCAGCGCTTCGGTGCGGTCTGGCATCTGAACCTGCACTCCATGCCGAACAACGCCTATGAGCGGCTCAAGATCCAGAGTCCGCATCCACTGGCCGACTTCGTTCTGGGTGATCGCGATGGCACGACTTGCGAGCCGGATTTCGTCGCGCTGGTGGAATCCGAGTTGCGGGCGCTCGGCTATACGGTGGCGCGCAACGATCCCTACAAGGGTGTGCAACTGATCGCGCAGATTGGCCGACCGGCCGAACGGCGTAACAGCTTGCAGATCGAGATTCGCCGACCGCTCTATATGGATGAGGCGACGCGCGAGCGCAACGGCGGGTTCGGCCAGCTTCAGGCGGATCTGGGCCAACTAGTCGAGCGCATTGCCAGCTACTTGCGAGAGCAGGGTAGGGCATGATGCGTAGACGTTAATCCAGTCGGCATTCAAGCCGGGCCATCGAGCCCGGTTTTTTTGTTTCACGTGGAACACACCCGAGTTATTCATGCGGCATGTTTCACGTGAAACATGCCGTGGCCCAGGGAAGCCACAGCGAATGCCGCTATAATTCGGCATCCCGATTCATTTCCCGCTAGCCTCCCGGAGGAGGTGCCTCCATGCTTTACCCAAAAGAATTCGATGTCATTGTTGTCGGTGGTGGCCACGCCGGCACGGAAGCTGCACTCGCCGCGGCGCGTATGGGTTGCCAGACGCTGCTGCTGAGCCACAACATCGAGACCCTTGGTCAGATGAGCTGCAATCCGTCCATCGGCGGCATTGGCAAGGGTCATCTCGTCAAGGAGGTGGATGCAATGGGCGGCGCCATGGCGGCAGCCACGGATGAGTCGGGCATCCAATTCCGCATCCTGAATTCCAGCAAGGGCCCGGCCGTACGTGCCACCCGCGCTCAGGCGGACCGTGTGCTGTATCGCAAAGCGATTCGCGTGCGGCTGGAGAATCAGCCCAACCTGATGCTGTTCCAGCAGGCCGTGGATGACCTGGTGGTGGAGGGTGATCGTGTTGTCGGCGCTGTCACGCAGGTCGGCATCACCTTCCGCGCACGCGCCGTGGTGCTGACCGCCGGTACCTTCCTCGATGGGAAGATTCACGTGGGGCTGGATAACTACACTGGCGGCCGCGCGGGCGACCCCGCCTCGGTCTCGCTTTCGGCGCGCCTGAAAGAGCTCAAGCTGCCGCAGGGCCGCCTGAAGACGGGTACGCCGCCGCGTATCGACGGACGCACCATCGACTTCTCCGTGATGGATGAGCAGCCCGGCGATCTCGATCCGGTGCCGGTGTTCTCCTTCCTGGGTCGTGCCGATCAGCACCCGCAGCAACTGCCGTGCTGGATCACGCATACCAACAGCCGGACCCACGATATCATCCGTGGCGGCCTGGATCGCTCGCCGATGTACACCGGCGTGATCGAAGGGGTGGGGCCGCGGTACTGTCCCAGCATCGAGGACAAGATCCACCGCTTTGCCAGCAAGGACAGCCACCAGATCTTCCTGGAACCGGAAGGGCTGACGACCAACGAGTTCTATCCCAACGGTATCTCCACCAGCCTGCCGTTCGACGTGCAACTTGCCCTGGTGCACTCGATCCGCGGCATGGAGAACGCGCACATCCTGCGCCCCGGCTACGCCATTGAGTACGATTACTTCGATCCGCGCGCCCTCAAGGCCTCGCTGGAATCCAAGGCCATCAGCGGCTTGTTCTTTGCTGGGCAGATCAACGGCACCACCGGCTACGAAGAAGCCGCTGCCCAGGGCCTGCTGGCCGGGATCAATGCCGGCTGCTTCGTACGGGAGCGCGATGCCTGGACTCCCCGGCGGGACCAAGCCTATCTTGGAGTTCTGGTCGACGATCTGATCACCCGTGGGGTCTCGGAACCGTACCGAATGTTCACCAGCCGCGCCGAGTTCCGTTTGAGCCTGCGGGAAGATAATGCCGATATGCGACTGACCGAGGCCGGCCGGGAGCTGGGTGTGGTCGATGATGTGCGCTGGGATGCATTTAACCGGAAACGCGATGCTGTTTCACGTGAAACAGAGCGGCTGAAGGGTACCTGGGTGAATCCGAGCATCCTGCCGGAAGCCGATGCCGTGCCGCTGCTCGGCAAGGCGATCGAGCGCGAGTACAACCTCGCCGATCTGCTGCGCCGTCCCGCTGTCACGTATGAAGCGCTGATGGCGTTGCAGGAAGGCAAGTTCGCACCTGCCCGGGCACTCGATGCCGACCCGCTGCTGGTCGCGCAGATTCGCGAGCAGATCGAGATCGGCATCAAGTATCACGGCTACATCGCCCGGCAAGCCGCAGAGGTGGACAAGCTCGAAGCCAACGAATCCACCCGCCTGCCTGAAGATTTCGACTACACGGAAGTGCGCGGCCTTGGCATCGAGGTGGGCCAGAAGCTGAATCAGCACCGGCCCGAGACCCTCGGCCAGGCATCGCGTATTTCTGGCGTGACGCCGGCTGCGATTTCGCTGCTGCTGGTCCATCTGAAAAAGAAGGGCATGGGGCGTACCAAGTCCGACTCCAGCCAAGAGGCCGCCTGAGTGAGGAACCAACGTTACGCGGCCGTGGATGATGCCGACCAGCGCCGCCGCCTGGAGGCCGGCTTGTCCGCCATCGGCCTGGCGCTCTCCGCGAGCCAGATCGATCAGTTGTTTGCCTACCTGGCACTGCTGCGCAAATGGAACGCCATCTATAACCTGACCGCCATCCGTCATCCCGACGAGATGTTGACCCACCACATGCTCGACTCGCTGGCCGCCGTGCCGGCGCTGGCGCAAGCGGCTCGCGCCGCGGCGGTGGAGGAGGGCGCGCGTGGCCGGGTGCTCGACGTGGGTTCGGGCGGCGGCATGCCTGGTCTGCCGCTGGCCATCACGTGTCCCGACCTGTCAGTGCTGATGGTCGACATCGTGCAAAAGAAAACCGCCTTCCTCACGCAGTGCCGGGCACAGCTCGGCCTGTCCAACGCCGCTGCCCACTGGGGCCCGGTCGAAAAGCTGGAAGACGGCAAGGGGTATGCAGTCATCACGTCTCGTGCGTTTGCCGAGCTGAGCGATTTCGCATCGCTCGCCGGCCACCTGCTGGCGCCGGGCGGCAAGCTGATTGCCATGAAGGGCGTTTATCCTCAACCCGAACTCGATCGCATGGAAGCGGCCGGCCTGATGGCCGAGTGGCAGGTCGAGGCAATACCACGCCTGACCGTACCGGAACTGGACGCAGAACGTCACCTGGTGGTGCTGTCGCGCCGCTGACCCGGCCGGTGGTTGTCGCCGGCGCCCACCCCCGGCAGGTAGAAATCAAGCAGGAGCAGCAGGAACATATGGCCAAGGTATTCGTGATCGCAAACCAGAAGGGCGGCGTCGGCAAGACCACCACCACGGTGAACCTTGCCGCCGGCTTGGCGGCACAGGACCAGCGTGTGTTGCTGATCGACCTGGATCCCCAAGGCAATGCCTCGATGGGTTCCGGCATCGACAAGCAGTCGCTTGAGCACAGCGTCTACCAGGTGCTGGTTGGCTTGTCGACGGTGAGCCAGGCACGCCAGCATTCCGAATCCGGCAAGTACGACGTGCTGCCCGCCAACCGCGAACTGGCCGGCGCGGAAGTGGAACTGGTCGAACTGGACCAGCGTGAGAAACGTCTCAAGAACGCCATTGCCGAGGTCGATGCCGAGTACGATTTCGTGTTGATCGACTGTCCGCCGTCGCTGTCGCTGCTGACCCTCAACGGGCTGTGCGCGGCCAACGGCGTGATCGTGCCGATGCAATGCGAGTACTTCGCGCTGGAAGGGCTGTCCGATCTCGTCAATACCATCAAGCAGGTGCATGCCAACCTCAATCGCGACCTGAAGGTGATTGGCTTGCTTCGTGTGATGTTTGATCCACGTGTTACGTTGCAGCAACAGGTGTCGGCCCAGCTCGAGTCGCATTTTGGCGACAAGGTGTTCAAGACCGTCATCCCGCGCAATGTGCGGCTGGCAGAGGCACCGTCCTATGGCGTGCCGGGCGTGGCGTTCGATCCGTCGTCCAAAGGGGCCAAGGCCTACCTCGATTTCGGCGCCGAGATGATCGCGCGCGTCAAGCAACTCGACTGAACGCCGGGCTGAAAGTCACCGGGTTGAGAGTCACCGAATACAGGAAACCGAGATGAGCACCGCGAAGAAGAAGGGCCTGGGCCGCGGACTGGAAGCCCTGCTGGGTGGGCCAGCCGAGATCGTTGACGCCGTGAAGCAGGAGGGCGCCCCCTCTGTACTCCGTCTGGACCAGCTCCAGCCCGGCAAGTACCAGCCGCGCACGCGCATGGACGAAGGCGCGCTGCAGGAGCTGGCCGCGAGCATCCGTGCTCAAGGCCTGATGCAGCCGATCCTGGTGCGCCGCGTTGCCGAGCCGGATCGCTACGAGATCATTGCCGGTGAGCGCCGCTTCCGCGCCTCCAGGATCGCCGGACTCGAAGAGGTGCCGGTGCTGGTCAAGGACGTGGCCGACGAAGCCGCGGCCGCGATGGCGCTCATCGAGAATATCCAGCGTGAAGACCTCAACCCGCTGGAAGAAGCGCAAGGCATCATGCGCCTGGTGCGCGAATTCAATTTCACCCACGAGCAGGCAGCGGAATCGGTAGGGCGCTCGCGCAGCGCGGTGTCCAACCTGCTGCGTCTGCTGAACCTGGCCCAGCCGGTGCAGACGATGCTGATGGCGGGCGATCTCGACATGGGCCACGCCCGTGCGCTGCTCTCCGCCGACGGCGCCAACCAGATCACGCTCGCCAATCAGATCGTTAACAAACGTTTATCGGTGCGCGAGACCGAAAAGCTGGTAGCCTCCACCCTCAAGCCCTTTGACCTCAGGTTGCAGAAGCCGAACAATGGCGCGCCGGCGCGCGACGTGGCCCGCCTTGAGGAAGAACTATCCGACGTGCTTGGCCTGCCGGTACAGATCAAGCTGGGCGTGCGGGGCAAAGGCCAGCTCACCATTCACTTCACCAGCAATGATGCGCTCGACGGTGTGCTGACACGCCTGCGCGAGCCCGGCGAAAGCCAGTCACCCGCCTGAGCGGGATTTCCCAAAAATAGTGCGCGATTAACGGTCGGTGCAGCTGTACAGCGGCTTGGTGCAATTTGATGGCGGCCGCTTCTGGCTCGGCGTGCGCACGCCTGTGTAAGGTCTGTGCAAGGCCGATAAACGACCATGGTGCGCCGCCAGCCTTGGGCAGCTCAATTACCTGGTGCGTTATTGTTGGGCGTCGGCCGCGCACGCACTATGGGTTCGTGGCGATTGCAAGTGAAATGCAGACTGTTGCAAGGCGTCTGTAAGCAGATTGACTCGCATGGTGCATTCCTCGTAAAATCGTGCGGTTTGAATTCCGGCCGGTCCAGAAAAGTTCCGGGGCGGATTAAACAACAAGCAGCAACGAGCAAAGGCAATAGCAGGTGGTTTCAGATCGTCAGGATGCTGGTCGGAAAACCGACTGGCAGACGCGTGATGCCTGGGAAGACGAGGCAGAACGCGAAGAAGAGGCGGTCGATCCGCTGTCGCGCGTCGAGGCGGAAACGCTGTTCGGCGAGCGCGCGCTGCGCCCTTCGCGCATGACGCCCGGCAGGGTCGTGCTGGCGCAGGTTGCGGTTACTTTGTTGTCGGCCATTGCCTGGCGACTTTTTGCTGGCGGCAACGCCGGCGCGGCGGGTTGGTCGGCACTATTCGGTGGCACGGTGTGTTTCGTGCCCAGCGGTTTCTTCGCGCTGCGACTCTGGATGGCGCGCGAACGTCCCTCGATCAGCGGACTGGTGGTCGGCGAGGCGATCAAGGTGTTTGCCACCGCCGGGTTGTTCGTCCTGGTAGTGGTGCTGTACAGCGAGTTGCGCTGGGTACCGATGCTGGTCACGTTCCTGCTTGTGCTCAAGACTTACTGGGTCGCGCTGGCGATTCGCTGAGGTTGTGCCCCAGGGTGGGCCGGCCAGGCGCGGTAGGTCGGATAAGTGTGCTTCTCGTCGAAGTGGGGCACGAAAACAGAATATCAAGATGTTTTTGCGTGGCGCGTCACAACAGTGAAGCGCGGCGTGGATAAGGTTCAAACGAGCTTGCCCGCGGTGACCAGCAAAGTGTGCTGAAGGCGGTGCAAGAAGCGTACCGGCAAAATGCCGGCAACTGGTTTCGCAATATTACGGTTCGTTTCGACATGTCAGCTGCTCAAGGCGCCGAACAGGCCCTCACCCCCTCCGGCTATATCGCCGAACACTTGCAGAACCTCAACACGGTTGGCGGCAAGCAAGCCGCCGTCGTTGACTTCAGCGTCCTCAACTACGACACCGTGTTCTGGTCGGTGCTGTGCGGCGCCATCGCCGTGATTTTCCTGTACGCCGCCGCGCGCCGCGCGACCGCCGGCGTGCCGGGCCGCTTCCAGGCTTTCGTGGAAATGATCGTCGAGATGGTCGACGACCAGGCCAAGGGCATCATCCATGGCGACCGTTCCTTCATCGCTCCGCTGGCACTGATGGTGTTCTGCTGGATCACGGTGATGAATGCCGTCGACTTGATCCCGGTTGACTGGGTTACCGGCCTGAACGGCCTGCTGGGCATCTTCCACATCCATCTGCCGCACCACCGCGCGGTTGCCACGGCTGACCTGAACGGTACGCTGGGCATGTCGTGCGCAGTGCTGGTGCTGATGATCTATTACAGCTTCAAGATCAAGGGCGTGGGCGGCTTCACCCATGAACTGCTGTCGGCCCCGTTCGGCGCCAAGTGGTACCTGGCCCCGTTCAACCTGATCCTGAACCTGATTGAATTCCTGGCCAAGGCGGTTTCGCTGGGCATGCGGTTGTTCGGCAACATGTACGCCGGCGAACTGGTGTTCCTGCTGATCGCGCTGCTGGGTTCCATCTGGACGTTCGGTGCGGACCTCTCCGCGCTGGGCTTCGTCGGTCATGTGCTGGCCGGTACGGTATGGGCGATCTTCCACATCCTGATCGTTCTGCTCCAGGCTTTCATTTTCATGATGCTGACGCTGGTGTACATCGGCCAGGCACACGATCACCACTGATTTAAGTTTTTCGGTTTTTCGGTTTTTTGGTTCTAAGTCTCTTCTCAATTAAAGGAGTAGTCATGCAAGCATATCTCGCCAACATCCAGGGTCTGACCGCCATCGGTATCGGCATCATCATCGGTCTGGGCGCAATCGGCGCCTGCCTGGGTATCGCCCTGATGGGTGGCAAGTACATCGAAGCGTGCGCACGTCAGCCTGAACTGATGAACCCGCTGCAAACCAAGATGTTCCTGCTGGCTGGCCTGATCGACGCGGCATTCCTGATCGGCGTGGGCGTTGCAATGCTGTTCGCATTCGCCAACCCGCTGCTGGCTGTCATCAAGTAATTCTTTTCGGTCTGCATGATGCTGACGGGCGGCGCGGGCCACTTAGCCTGGCCGCCCTTGCGCATTTATCTGTAGTTTGATTACCGAAAGGAACACACCATGAATCTGAACGCAACGTTTTTTGCGCAGATGGTCGTGTTCTTCATCCTGTGGTGGGTAGTTGCCAAATTCATTTGGCCGCCGCTGGTGAAGGCGCTCGACGAACGCGCAAAGAAGATCGCCGATGGCCTCGCCGCCGCCGAAAAAGGCAAGGCTGAGCTCGAACTCGCCAACAAGCGTGTGGACCAGGCCCTGGCCGAAGCCCGCACCGAAGGCGCTCAACGCGTCGCTGACGCCGAGAAGCGCGCTCAGCTGACCGCTGACGAGATCAAGCAAAACGCCCAGGCAGAAGCCGCACGCATCATTGCCCAGGCCAAGGCCGAAGCGGAACAGCAAGTTACCCGCGCGCGCGAGCAATTGCGCGACCAGGTTGCCGTGCTGGCCGTCAAGGGTGCCGAGCAGATCCTCAAGCGCGAAGTGAACGCGCAGGTCCACGCGGATCTGCTCAATCAACTCAAGGCTGAGCTCTAATCATGGCTGAAACCGCAACCATTGCCCGTCCCTACGCCGAGGCGCTGTTCCGCGTCGCGACCGAATCGAGCGGCAATCTGGATGCATGGTCCGAGCTGGTGTCGGAAATGGGGCAAGTTGCCGCCAATCCCGACATGAAGGCGGTGGCTGGCGATCCGAACGTGCACGGCGACAAGCTGAGTGCACTGTTCCTGTCGGCCCTGAAGTCTCCGGTCAACGACGAAGCCAAGCGCTTCGTCAGCCTGCTGGTGGATAACCACCGCCTGTCGGTATTGCCGGAAATCGCCGAGCAGTTCCATGCGCTCAAGAACGACCGTGAAGGGTCGGCTGATGTCGAGATCACGAGTGCCTTCCCCCTTGAGGGCGCAAGCCTGACCGACCTCGTCGCCGCGCTCGAACGCAAGTTCGGCCGCAAGCTGCAGCCCTCGGTTGCGGTGGACCCGTCGCTGATCGGCGGCGTGCGCGTCAAGGTCGGCGACGAAGTGCTCGACACCTCCGTGCGTGCGCGCCTGGCAGCAATGCAAGTGGCGCTGACCGCATGATGCGCGAGAAGCGCACCAGCCGACGGATTGAAGAATTAGGAGCATTGTGATGCAACTGAACCCCTCAGAAATCAGCGAGCTGATCAAGTCCCGCATCTCGGGTCTTGGCGCCGACGCTGAAGTGCGCAACACCGGCACGGTGATTTCCGTGACCGATGGTATCTGCCGCGTGCACGGCCTGTCTGGCGTGATGCAGGGCGAGATGCTGGAATTCCCCGGTAACACGTTCGGTCTGGCACTGAACCTCGAGCGCGACTCTGTCGGCGCCGTGGTGCTGGGCGACTACGAACACATTTCCGAAGGCGACCCGGTCAAGTGCACCGGCCGCATTCTGGAAGTGCCGGTTGGCAAGGAACTGCTGGGCCGCGTGGTCAACACGCTGGGTCAGCCGATCGATGGCAAAGGCCCGATCAACGCCAAAGAAACCGACGTGATCGAAAAGGTTGCCCCTGGCGTGATCGCACGTCAGTCGGTCAGCCAGCCGGTGCAGACCGGCCTGAAGTCGATCGACGCGATGGTGCCGATCGGCCGTGGCCAGCGTGAGCTGATCATTGGCGACCGCCAGACCGGCAAGACCGCCGTTGCTGTCGACGCGATCATCAACCAGAAGGGCAAGGGCGTTTTCTGCGTCTACGTGGCAATCGGTCAGAAGGCTTCGACCGTGAACAACGTGGTGCGCAAGCTCGAAGAACTGGGCGCGATGGAGTACACCATCGTCGTTGCTGCTACGGCTTCGGACTCCGCCGCCATGCAGTACCTGGCTGCCTACGCTGGTTGCACGATGGGCGAGTACTTCCGCGACCGCGGCGAAGACGCGCTGATCGTTTATGACGACCTGACCAAGCAAGCCTGGGCCTACCGCCAGGTGTCGCTGCTGCTGCGCCGCCCGCCGGGCCGCGAAGCTTACCCCGGCGACGTGTTTTACCTGCACTCGCGTCTGCTCGAGCGCGCAGCCCGCGTGAACGCCGACTACGTCGAGAAGTTCACCAAGGGCGCAGTGACCGGCAAGACCGGCTCGCTGACCGCGCTGCCCGTGATCGAAACGCAAGCTGGCGACGTGTCCGCTTTCGTGCCGACCAACGTGATCTCGATCACCGACGGCCAGATCTTCCTGGAAACGGACCTGTTCAACGCAGGTGTGCGCCCCGCAATCAACGCCGGTATCTCGGTGTCGCGCGTTGGTGGTGCCGCCCAGACCAAGGTCGTCAAGAAGCTGTCCGGCGGTATCCGTACCGACCTGGCCCAGTACCGTGAACTGGCTGCGTTCGCGCAGTTCGCTTCCGACCTGGACGATGCCACCCGCAAGCAGCTGGAGCGCGGCCGCCGCGTGACGGAACTGCTCAAGCAGGCTCAATACCTGCCGCTGCAGGTGTGGCAGCTGGCCGCGTCGCTGTACGCAGCCAACAATGGCTTCCTCGACAACGTGGAAGTGAAGGACATTCTCCCGTTCGAGAAGGGCCTGCACGACCATCTGAAGACCAAGTACGCCGACCTCGTCAACCGCATCGAAGATTCCAAGGATCTGTCGAAGGAAGACGAAGCCACCCTGCGTGCCGCGATCGAGGATTTCAAGAAGTCCGCCGCGTTCTAACCGCGCAATTCCACGAAACTGCGCCGGCACCGTTGCCATGACGGTGCCGGTGCGGCACGAATGGAGAGGAAGATATGGCCGGAACGAAAGAAATTCGAACCAAGATCAAGAGCGTGCAAAACACGCGCAAGATCACCAAGGCGATGGAGATGGTCGCCGCGTCCAAGATGCGCAAGGCGCAGGAACGGATGCGCAACGCCCGTCCCTATGCTGAGAAAGTGCGCAATATCGCGGCGCACCTGGCTGCGGCCAACCCCGAGTTCAAGCACCCCTTCATGGTGGCACGCGAGATCAAGCGCGCCGGCATGATCGTGGTAACGACGGACAAGGGGCTGTGCGGCGGCATGAACACGAACGTGCTGCGCGCGGTAACCAATGAGCTGCGTGAGCTGCAAAGCCGCGGCGTGGAGGTGCAGAGCACCGCCATTGGTTCCAAGGGCTTGCAGTTCATGGGCCGCATCGGCGCCAAGGTGCTCTCGCACGTGGTGCACCTCGGTGACACCCCGCATCTGGAAAAACTGATCGGTGCCATCAAGGTCCAGCTCGACGCCTTCACCAATGGTGAAGTCGATGCTGTGTACCTGGCTTACACCAAGTTCATCAATACGATGAAGCAGGAGCCGATGGTGGAGCAGCTGCTGCCGCTCCCCGCCGACAAGTTTGCCCAGACCGAAGATGAAAAGCGCGCCTACTCGTGGGATTACATCTACGAGCCCGACGCACAGACCGTAGTGGAAGAATTGTTGGTCCGCTACGTCGAAGCGCTGGTGTACCAGGCCGTGGCCGAAAACATGGCGTCCGAGCAATCGGCGCGCATGGTGGCCATGAAGGCGGCATCCGACAATGCCAAGAACGTGATCGGCGAACTGCAACTGGTCTATAACAAGACCCGTCAGGCAGCGATTACCAAGGAACTGTCGGAAATCGTCAGCGGTGCCGCAGCCGTCTAAGGCGTCAAGTATTCAAGCTATCGGAGATACGAAATGAGTATCGGAAATATTGTGCAGTGTATTGGCGCCGTGGTGGACATCGAGTTCCCCCGCGACGCGCTGCCTAAGGTCTACGAAGCGCTCGTGCTGGAAGACAGCAACGAAGCCTCGTTCGCCGAGAAGGGCCTGACCTTCGAAGTGCAGCAACAGCTGGGTGACGGCGTGGTGCGTACCATTGCCCTCGGCTCGTCGGACGGCCTGCGCCGCGGCATGGCAGTGAAGGGCACTGGCGCCCCGATCTCGGTGCCCGTCGGTCACGGCACGCTGGGCCGCATCATGGACGTGCTGGGTCGTCCCATCGACGAAGCCGGCCCGATCGCTTCGGACGAGCTGCGCTCGATCCACCAGAAGGCCCCGAAGTTCGACGAACTGTCGCCTTCGGTTGACCTGCTCGAAACCGGCATCAAGGTGATCGACCTGGTGTGCCCGTTCGCAAAGGGCGGCAAGGTGGGTCTGTTCGGTGGCGCCGGCGTCGGCAAGACCGTGAACATGATGGAGCTCATCAACAACATCGCCAAGCAGCACAGCGGTTTGTCGGTGTTCGCCGGCGTGGGCGAGCGTACCCGTGAAGGGAACGACTTCTACCACGAAATGAAGGACTCGAACGTTCTCGACAAGGTGGCCATGGTGTTCGGCCAGATGAACGAGCCGCCGGGCAACCGTCTGCGCGTGGCACTGTCCGGCCTGACCATGGCCGAGAAGTTCCGCGACGAAGGCCGTGACATCCTGTTCTTCGTCGACAACATTTACCGCTACACGCTGGCCGGTACCGAAGTGTCCGCACTGCTGGGCCGTATGCCTTCCGCAGTGGGTTACCAGCCGACGCTGGCCGAGGAAATGGGCAAGCTGCAAGAGCGCATCACCTCGACCAAGACTGGCTCGATCACGTCGATCCAGGCCGTGTACGTGCCTGCGGATGACTTGACCGACCCGTCGCCTGCTACCACCTTCCTGCACTTGGACTCGACCGTCGTGCTGTCGCGTGATATCGCCGCGCTGGGTATCTACCCGGCAGTCGATCCGCTCGACTCGACCTCGCGTCAGCTGGACCCGCAAGTCGTGGGTCAAGAGCACTACGACGTGGCCCGTCGCGTGCAGCAAACGCTGCAACGCTACAAGGAACTGCGCGACATTATCGCGATTCTGGGCATGGACGAACTGTCGCCGGAAGACAAGCAGTCGGTGTCGCGCGCTCGTAAGATCCAGCGTTTCCTGTCGCAGCCCTTCCACGTTGCGGAAGTGTTCACGGGTTCGCCGGGCAAGTACGTCACGCTGAAGGAAACCATCCGCGGCTTCAAGATGCTGGTGGACGGCGAGTGCGATCACCTGCCGGAGCAAGCGTTCTACATGGTCGGCTCGATCGACGAAGCCTTCGAGAAGGCCAAGAAGCTCCAGTAAGCGGCGTTTTTCGCTGCCAGCGCCGTAGTGGCGGCCGCCACGGACAGCAACGTCCGGGGCGGCCACGCTTAGCCGGGCAGCGGAATACCTGCTTCCTGGCAACGGGAAGCCGAAGCTTTCAGGGACTAAAGGAATTCACATGGCAACCATTCTTGTAGACGTCGTCAGCGCCGAATCGTCGATCTTCTCCGGTCAGGCGAAGTTCGTGGCACTGCCGGGCGAGTCGGGCGAGTTGGGTATCCTGCCGGGCCATACGCCGCTGATTACGCGTATCCAGCCGGGCGCGGTGCGCATCGAGAAGGAAGACGGCAGCGAAGAGTTCGTGTTCGTGGCCGGCGGGATTCTCGAAGTCCAGCCCAAGCACGTCACCGTGCTGGCAGACACCGCTATCCGCGGCAGCGATCTCGACGAAGCCAAGGCGCAGGAAGCCAAGCGCGCCGCCGAGGAGCTGATGCAGAACCAGAGCAGCGATCTCGACCTGGCACGTGCCCAGAGCGAGCTTGCCGTGGCAGCAGCACAGCTGGCAGCGATCGCGCGCCTGCGCCGGAAACGGTAAGAAAAGCAGGGCCGCCGCAGCTGTTGTTTTTTTGGCGGCGGCGAAAAAAAGGCAGCTGCGAGGCTGCCTTTTTTTTATGCCAACGACTATTCTGTCGGCTCAGGACAAAAAAAAGCGCGCGGGCCGGGGAGGCACCGCGCGGACGGGAAAATCCCTTCGAGGGGTCAATTCGAAGGAACGGGTAAGGTCCAGGTCAACCAACAGGCGCTAACCACATTCTTGGTGGTCCAGCACTCGGTCAGGCGGTATTGATCGCATTCAGACGATCCAACCAGCCGGAACCGGCAAGCGCCAACATCATCTCAACCTGGTACACCGATCACAGGCATCGCTTGTGATCCGGTCAATCTGGGTGGGAATGCTTCCTTAGGCTTTCTTCCATGACGCCCTCCCTTTCTGTTGGGGGAGGGAACGCCTTTCACAAAAACTGATTGTGTTGAAGCATTGTGGGGGAAACTTTTGGGGATGGCAGTAACAAAATGTATCGGTTTGCAAGAAGTTGAAAGCGCGGTAACTAAATAAGCGTCTAAATCGGCATAAATAGGCACGTTAGACCACGTGCCACCGCACTTGCCACCAGGCGGCGGGAACATCACTGCGCGGCGCGGGTCCGATAGCTTTCGCTGATCCTGCCATCCGCCTTGCGGTCCGGCCAACCACTGCCATGCCGCTTTCCTTCCCCTTTCCCCCTTTTTACCGCTTTGCCCAGGCCCCCGTCGATATTGCAAGAGGCCTTGTCCAGCATAGGCTGGCGGCGCTGCTGGCCACGTCTTTCATGGCGGCTGGCCAGGCTGGCGCGGTTGAGGCGCAAGCCCCCGCTGGTGCGCTCTGGCAAGGCGAGCTCGACGGCCACATACAGGTATCGCTGACGATATTTCCGCGCGCGGGCACTGGCGGGATCGACGGCACGGCCCGTTACGATTCAATGCTTGCCTCCTCGCCGCGTCAACTCGATGGCCAATTGACATCCGACGGACGGCTGAGCGTGCGCGAGCGCGCCACCGGCCAGGCGCCTGTTGAGTATCCCGAAGCTCGCGATGGTGCACGTTTCGAGGGCACCGTCTCCTCCGATGGGTTGAGTGTCAGTGGGGAATGGATGAATACCGACGGTACCCGGCGCCAGGCATTGACGCTCACGCGCAAGGCAATCTATCGCGAGCGCGTCGTAAATGTGGCTGGCGCACGTCTTACCGAACGCTATCCCGAAACCGGCCGCCCGCACGTGGATGCCCTTATTACGTCACTGCGTGCCAGCGGCTGCGGCCAGGGCGAACAGGAATGCCGTAGCGCGATCGAGATAATGCGGCTGGATGCCGGCAACGTCGGCCTGCTGCGCACCACCTGGCGCTACAGCGGTGGCGCGCATGGCAGCCTCGACTTCGTGAGTGGCACGTGGCGGCGCCACGGCCCGGCGGGTGCGGTGGCATCCGCGCCAACTGCCCAGCCGGGCTATCGCCGGGTCGGGCTAGCCGATCTCTTGCAGCCGGGCGAGGCCTGCCTGCAAAAACTCAACGACGAGCTACAAGCCGCACTGAAGCGGCAGGGCGCAGCCGAGCCCGCGCGTGGCGTGCTTGACGCCCAAGCGCTGCAGGAGTCGCGCGTCCCGTTTACCCTGTACCGCGGTGGCGTGGTGTTGCACTATGCCCCCTACGCGGTCGGCCCATTTGCGCAGGGCGCTTACCAGGTAGCGGTGCCGTTCGCGCGGCTGGGCAGTTGTGCCCGCCCGCCCGGTACCGGCCGCGACAAGTCCCCCGAACCCTTTGAGAAGGAATCGACGTGAGCGAGATGCAGACAGCCATTCGCGGCATGCTGGCGATGAAGACGGTAGCCGTGGCCGGCCTGTCCGGGCACCCGGACCGGCCCAGCCATGAAGTAGCCGCCTACCTGCAGCGTCACGGCTATCGCATTGTCCCCGTCAATCCGCGCCATGCGGGCGAGCGCATCCTGGGCGAGACCTGCTACGCCAGCCTCGGCGCCGCCGCCGCGGCCTTGGCCAAGTCCGGGCAGCGCATTGATTGGGTCGATATCTTCCGCCGCGCCGCCGATGTGCCGCCGGTGGTCGCGGATGCCATCGCGATCGGCGCCCGCGGCGTCTGGCTGCAACTTGGCATCGTCAATGATGCGGCTTTTGCCCGGGCCACCGCCGCCGGGTTGCTGGCGGTGCAGGACCGCTGCAGCAAGATCGAGCTGATGCGCCAGGCTGCCTGATCCCGCTAAACTAGTCACCCTAGCTCCCGATCCCGCCCTCAATCCCGCCCTCAATTCAGTCCCAAGCAGCCATGGCCATCGATCCCCAGCTTCTCGATTACTACCGCCGGCTCTCCGAACGCTACGCCGGGCAGCCCGAGCCGGCCGGTGCCGCCGGCCGCCGCGCGCGCTTCGCCGAGATCGCGGCAACCTCGGTCGTGCCCGACCCGGAAGGCATCCAGTCCACCGACATGGAGCTGGCGCTACCCGGCCGCACGCTGGCGGCGCGATTGTTCCGCCCGGAAGGCGTGGCCGAGCCGCGCCTGATCGTCTATTTCCATGGCGGTGGCTGGGTGGTGGGTTCGCATGACACCCATCACAGCGTGGCAGCGCTGCTCGCCGCCGACACCGGCTGCGCGGTGGCCAGCGTGGACTACCGGCTGGCACCGGAGCATCCGTTCCCCGCGCCGTGCGATGACGCGCTGCAGGCGGTGCTGTGGTTCGCCGAGCAACGCGTCCGGTTGCGCCTGGACGCTAGCTTCCTGGCCGTGGCGGGCGACAGCGCGGGCGGGCACCTGGCCGCGCAGGCCGCGCGCTGGGCCAATGCGCACGGGCGCCCCGGCCTGGTCAACGCCCAGTTGCTGATCTATCCCGTGGCCGCGCCGGTGCTGGCCAGCGAAAGCTATCGCGCCTTTGCGGATGGCCCCGGCCTCACCCGCGACGAAATGGCTTGGTTCTGGACGGAATTCATCGGCGCCGAGCGCCTTGCCGCCGGCGCCGCCATCGAAGACACGCGCATCCACCTGATGGGCGCCGCGCCACAGCACCTGCCTCCGGCCAGCGTGGTGATGGTTGCCGCCCACGACGTGCTGCGCGACGACGGCCTGGCCTACGCTGACTACCTGGTGCGCTACGGCGCGCCGGTGATCACGCTGGAGGCAAGCGGGATGACGCACGGCTTTGCCCGCCTGCAGCCCGATGCCCCGCGCGCGCGCGAATGGATGCGCCGCGCCGCGCAGGCCTTCAAGGAACTGGCGGCGGATATCTAAGCTGCCGGCGGCGGCCGGCCATCCCGTAAAATGGCGGTCTTACGAGGATGACCATGACCGCATTGCAGAACGATACCTTCCTGCGCGCGCTGCGCCGGCAACCGACCGAGTACACCCCGCTGTGGCTGATGCGTCAGGCGGGGCGCTACCTGCCCGAATACAATGCTACGCGCGCTCGCGCCGGCAGCTTCCTGGGCCTGGCCAAGAACCCGGCCTACGCGACCGAGGTTACCCTGCAGCCCCTCGAACGCTATCCGCTCGATGCGGCCATCCTCTTCTCCGACATCCTGACCGTGCCCGATGCCATGGGCCTCGGGCTGTCGTTTGCCCAGGGCGAGGGTCCGCGCTTTGCCCACCCGTTGCGCACCGAAGGCGACGTCAAGAAGCTGGCGGTGCCCGATATGGCCTCGCTGTCCTACGTGTTCGACGCGGTCAGCGAGATCCGCCGGGCGCTGGTGCAGGACGGCCGCCAGCGCGTGCCGCTGATCGGCTTCTCGGGCAGCCCCTGGACGCTGGCCTGCTACATGGTCGAGGGTGCCGGCTCCTCCGATTTCCGCACGGTCAAGGCCATGATGTACAGCCGCCCCGACCTGATGCACCGTATCCTGGAGATCAACGCGCAAGCTGTGTCGGCCTACCTGAATGCGCAGATCGAGGCAGGTGCGCAAGCCGTGATGCTGTTCGACACCTGGGGCGGCACGCTGGCCGACGGCATGTACCAGACGTTCTCCCTGGCCTATATGCGCAAGGTGCTGGCCGGACTGAAGCGCGAGCACAATGGCGAGCAGGTGCCGGCCATCGTGTTTACCAAGGGCGGCGGATTGTGGCTGGAGGCGCTCACCGAGATCGGTGCCGATGCGCTCGGTCTGGACTGGACGGTCAACTTGGCGCAGGCGCGCCGCCGCACCGGCGGCAAGGTGGCACTGCAGGGCAATATCGACCCCAATGTGCTGTTTGCGCCGGAAGCCGCGATTCGCGAGCAGGTGCGTGGCGTGCTCGACAGCTATGCCGCCGGCGGCGGCAGCGACGGACACGTCTTCAACCTTGGCCACGGCATCTCCCAGTTCACCCCGCCCGAGAATGTGACGGTGCTGGTGGACGAGGTGCATCGCTACAGCCGGCAGCTGCGCACCGCGGCAAGGTGACAGCTGGTGCACGTCTTCCCTCCCACCCGGGGGTACCGCCTGTGCGGCGCAGCGAGCTGGCTTCGCGCGCCGCACCCGGACGGGCGGGTGCCGGGGGAGGCTTGCCCGAAGCGCTGTCAAGTAAACTATTTTGCAATATTTCGCCCTTTCGGTGCCGGTTCTCGCTTGTCAAGGCTTGACTTATGCACATCAATGGGTTTTCCGCAGTGCAAGAGCGGGTTAGTCCCTAACTCATCTGAGGGATGTCGCCAAGTCCTTGATTTACAAGGCATTGCATCTGGCCACGCACAGGCTGGAATGCCCGTGGGAGCCTTGTTTTACGGGGCTTGCCGGGAACTCCGGGCGAGTTTTCAACAAAGTTATCCACAGGCGCTGCCCGGGGCCGGGAAAACCAGCCATCTATCATCGACTTAGGGGCACATTTGAAGCGTTACTTTAAGTTGATGTTGCACCGCACACTGAATTTGTCTGGAAAGCGGCTCAGCCTCGGCCTGCACATGCATTGGGCTTGCTCGCCCCAATCTGGACCGTACCCACCGCTGCGCTGGACGATCGGCCCCGGAGGCGCGGTGTGACGTCACCGGTGATCCCCGAGCAAACCGGGCCGGCCGCGGAGCCCACCGGCGGCGCACCGCTTGCCGTTGTGCGGGTGGCGCTCGATACGCCGGCTGACGATGTCTTCGATTACCTTGCCGGCCCGGAAGTCCAGCCCGGCGAACTGGTCACGGTGCCGTTCGGCCGCCGTACGCTGGTCGGCGTGGCCGTATCGCGTTGCGCGCACTCCGATGTACCCGCGGACAAGCTGCGTTCTGTCGCACAGCGCCTGGACTGGCTGCCGCCGCTTGGCGCCCACTGGATTGCGCTGGCTGGCTTTGCCGCACGCTATTACCACCGCTGCCTGGGCGAAGTCATGCTGCCCGCGCTGCCTCCAGCCCTGCGCGAGGCCGACGGCTGGGCGCGGCTGGCACTGCGTGCCCGCAGCGAACACTACCGCGTGGCCCCGGGGCAGGGCGAGGCGCTGTTGGCGGCGGTGCCGCCGCGCGCCCGCACCGTGCTGGCGCTGGCTCAGGCACTGGTGGCAGCCGCCGGGGAAGGGCGAGCGGTATCCGCCGCCGAGGCGCGCGTGCTATGCAGCGCGGCGCCCTCGCGCCTGGCGCAGTGGGCCGAGGCCGGCTGGGTGATCTCCGAGCGGGCCGACCAGCCCTTGCTGGGCGCGCCCTCGGCTGCCGAGCCGTCCACCGCGCCGCCGCTGCATGAAGAGCAGCGTGTGGCCGTGGAAGCGATCGGGCAGGCCAAGGGATTCGCGCCGTTCCTGCTCCACGGCGTCACCGGCAGCGGCAAGACCGAAGTCTACCTGCACGCCATGGCCGACGTGCTGGCGCGCGATGCGCAGGCGCAGGTGCTGATGCTGGTGCCTGAAATCAACCTCACGCCGCAGCTGCAGGGCCGCATTGCCTCGCGCTTTCCCCATCTGCCGCTGGCGGTGCTGCATAGCGGCCTGGCCGACCAGGAGCGCACGCTGCAATGGCTGGCCGCGCACCGCGGCGAGGCCCGCATCGTGCTGGGCACGCGGCTGGCGGTGCTGGCCTCGCTGCCACACCTGGCGCTGATCGTGGTCGACGAGGAACACGACACGTCCTACAAGCAACAGGAAGGCCTGCGCTACTCCGCGCGCGACCTGGCCGTATGGCGGGCCAAGCAGCTCGGCGCGGCCGTGGTGCTAGGTTCCGCCACGCCGTCCATGGAGTCCTGGTGGCGTGCGGAGCAGGGCACCTACCGCAAGCTGGTGCTGCGTGAGCGCGCCCAGACCGATGCCACGCTGCCCACGGTGCGGCTGATCGACATCAACCAGGAACGCCAGCGCCAGCGTGCCCTCTACGAAGGGCTGTCGGTGCCGTTGCTCAACGCCATCGAGGCCCGCCTGCAGCGTGGCGAGCAGAGCCTGCTGTTCCTGAACCGGCGCGGCTACGCCCCGGTGCTGGCCTGCGATAGCTGCGGCTGGCTCTCCGGATGCCCGCGCTGCTCGGCCTATATGGTGCTGCACCGGCCGGAGCGCCGCCTGCGCTGCCACCATTGCGGGCTGGAATCCTCGGTACCACACCATTGTCCGGATTGTGGAAATGTGGATGTTGCACCACTTGGACGAGGCACCCAGCGTATCGAGGAGGCCTTGGCGGCACGCTTCCCGCAAGCGCGCATCGCCCGCATCGATGCCGACTCCACGCGCCGCAAGGGCAGCGCGCAGGCCATGTTCGATGAGGTTCACGCGGGCGAGGTCGACATCCTGGTCGGCACGCAGATGGTGGCCAAGGGGCACGACTTCCAGCGCGTGACCCTGGTCGGCATCGTCCATCCGGACGCCGCCATGTTCAGCCACGATTTCCGCGCGGCCGAGCATTTGTTTGCCTCCCTGATGCAGGTGGCCGGACGGGCCGGGCGGGCAGGGCTGGCGGGCGAGGTGCTGATCCAGACCCGCTATCCCGATGCATCGGCATTGCAGGCATTGGTACGCCATGACTATGATGGATTCGCGGCTACCCAGTTGCGCGAGCGTCGCCAGGCCGGGTTGCCCCCGTTTGCCTACCAGGTGCTTGTCACGGCCGACCATGCCGAACTGGAGCGTGCGCTGGCCTTCCTCCAGAGTGCGCGGAATCGGGCTGATGCGTGCCGGATGGCGCCGGAGGTGCAACTCCATGACCCGGTGCCGATGTCGATGGTGCGGGTGGCTAACCGGGAGCGCGCGCAAATGCTGGTGGAAAGTACCTCGCGCATTGCACTGCAAAGATTTATCAGCGAGTGGGTGCAAACTTTTGGCGAGGCGCTGGGCGATGCCAAGGGCGTGCGCTGGCAGTTGGAGATCGATCCTTTGCGTATCTGAGTGGATACCTGAGTGGGGTCCGGTTGCGCCAGGGGCAGCCCAGCACAAGGTGCGGTGCAACCATTTTTCCTGATGTATCTGAGTGGTTGTACCTAGTTGCACCTTTGGTTTGCCCGGGAGTATGATCGCGCCAATCTGCCGGTTTCCCCGCAGTCAGGAAGCCGGTGTCCGCGTCTTACGGAGAATCAAGCGCATGGCCACCACCACCCTCGGCGTCAAACTCGACGACGCCTCCCGCGAGCGCCTAAAGCGCGTTGCGCAGTCGATAGACCGCACACCGCACTGGCTGATCAAGCAGGCAATCTTCACGTATCTGGAGCAGGTCGAACGGGGCAACATCCCGCATGAGACCAGCGCCACCGGTACGGGGAGCGAGGGTGCGGCGGACGGTGCCGACACTTTTGACGGCGCGACTGGTGATGGCGCGATACAGCCTTTCCTCGAGTTTGCGCAGAGCGTGCAGCCGCAATCGGTGCTGCGCGCGGCCATCACCGCCGGCTATCGCCGCCCGGAGTCCGAGTGCGTGCCGGTGCTGCTTGAGCAGGCTCGCCTGCCACATCAGCAGGCCGAAGCCGCTCTCGCCATGGCCCGGACCCTGGCCACGCGGTTGCGCGAGCGCAAGGTCGGCACCGGCCGTGAAGGGCTGGTGCAGGGCCTGATCCAGGAATTCTCGTTGTCCTCGCAGGAAGGCGTGGCGCTGATGTGCCTGGCCGAGGCGCTGCTGCGCATTCCCGACAAGGCTACCCGCGACGCGCTGATCCGCGACAAGATCAGCGGCGCCAACTGGCAGTCGCACCTGGGACAGAGCCCGTCGGTGTTCGTCAATGCCGCCACCTGGGGCCTGTTGTTCACGGGCAAGCTGGTGGCCACGCATACCGAAGCCGGCCTGTCCAAGGCGCTGACCCGCATCATCGGCAAGGGCGGCGAGCCGCTGATCCGCAAGGGCGTGGACATGGCGATGCGCCTGATGGGCGAGCAGTTCGTCACCGGCGAGACCATTTCCGAGGCGCTGGCCAACGCGCGCAAGTACGAGGCCGAGGGATTCCGCTACTCCTACGACATGCTGGGCGAAGCGGCCATGACCGAGGCCGACGCGCAACGCTACCTGGCCTCCTACGAGCAGGCCATCAACGCCATCGGCCAGGCTTCGCGCGGGCGCGGCATCTATGAAGGCCCCGGCATCTCGATCAAGCTCTCGGCGCTGCATCCGCGCTATAGCCGCGCGCAGCATGAGCGCGTCATCAGCGAGCTGTACGGCCGCCTCAAGTCGCTGACCTTGCTGGCCCGCCAGTACGACATCGGCATCAATATCGACGCCGAGGAAGCCGACCGCCTGGAAATCTCGCTCGACCTGCTGGAGCGCCTGTGCTTCGAGCCCGAGCTGGCCGGCTGGAACGGCATCGGCTTCGTGGTGCAGGGCTACCAGAAGCGCTGCCCGTTCGTGATCGACTACCTGATCGACCTGGCCCGCCGCAGCCGCCACCGCCTGATGATCCGCCTGGTCAAGGGCGCGTACTGGGACAGCGAGATCAAGCGCGCCCAGGTGGACGGGCTGGAGGGCTATCCGGTCTACACGCGCAAGGTCTATACCGACGTGTCATACGTGGCCTGCGCGCGCAAGCTGCTGTCGGTGCCGGACGTGATCTACCCGCAGTTCGCTACCCATAACGCCCACACGCTGGCGGCCATCTACCAGATCGCCGGCCACAACTACTACCCCGGCCAGTACGAGTTCCAGTGCCTGCACGGCATGGGCGAGCCGCTGTACGACCAGGTGGTCGGCCCGCTGGCTGACGGCAAGTTCAACCGCCCGTGCCGGATCTACGCGCCGGTCGGCACGCATGAGACGCTGCTGGCCTACCTGGTGCGCCGCCTGCTGGAAAACGGCGCCAACACGTCCTTCGTCAACCGCATCGCCGACGACACCATCTCGCTGGACGAACTGGTGGCCGACCCGGTGGCCGTGGTCGAGCAGATGCACGCCGATGAGGGCGCGCTTGGCCTGCCGCATCCGCGCATTCCGCAGCCACGCACGCTGTATGGCGAGTCGCGCGCCAATTCTGCCGGCATCGACCTCTCCAACGAGCATCGCCTGGCCTCGCTGTCGTCCGCGCTACTGGCCGGCACGAGCGAGGCGGTCAGCGCCGTGCCGCTGCTGGGCACGGAAACCGCCGCTGGCGAGGACGCCAATCAGCCGGCACCTGTGCGCAACCCGTCCGACTTGCGCGACGTGGTCGGCCATGTCACCGAAGCCAGCATGGCCGAGGTGGAAGCCGCGCTGCAGGCCGCAGTGAACGCCGCGCCGATCTGGCAGGCGACCCCGGCCGATGTGCGCGCCGCCGCGCTGGAGCGCGCCGCCGAACTGATGGAAGCGCAGATGCAGTCCCTGATGGGCATCATCGTGCGCGAGGCCGGCAAGACCTTCTCCAATGCCATCGCCGAAGTGCGCGAGGCCGTGGACTTTCTGCGCTATTACGCCGCGCAAGTGCGTGAGACCTTCTCCAGCGACACCCACCGCCCGCTCGGGCCGGTGGTCTGCATCAGCCCGTGGAATTTCCCGCTGGCCATCTTCACCGGCCAGGTCGCGGCCGCGCTGGCTGCCGGCAACACCGTGCTGGCCAAGCCCGCCGAGCAGACCCCGCTGATTGCCGCCCAGGCCGTGCGCTTGCTGCGCGAGGCTGGCGTGCCGGCTGGCGCCGTGCAGTTGTTGCCGGGCCGCGGCGAAACCGTGGGCGCCGCGTTGGTAGGCGACGCTCGCGTCAAGGGCGTGATGTTCACCGGCTCCACCGAAGTGGCGCGCCTGCTGCAACGCAGCGTGGCCGGCCGGCTGGACGCGGCTGGCCGCCCGGTGCCGCTGATCGCCGAGACCGGCGGCCAGAACGCGATGATCGTGGACTCCTCCGCGCTGGCCGAGCAGGTGGTTGGCGATGTGGTCAACTCCGCCTTCGACTCGGCCGGCCAGCGCTGCTCCGCGCTGCGCGTGCTGTGCCTGCAGGAAGAAGTGGCCGACCGCGTGCTGGAAATGCTCAAGGGCGCCATGGATGAGCTCACCATGGGCAACCCGGACCGTTTGTCCACCGATGTCGGCCCGGTCATCGACGAAGAGGCGCGCGGCAACATCGTGCGCCATATCGACGCCATGCGCGCCAAGGGCCGCCGCGTCCACCAGGCCGACCCGAACGGCGCGGCCAGCGCGGCCTGCCGCAATGGCACGTTTGTGTCGCCAACGCTGATCGAGCTCGACAGCATCGAAGAGTTGCAGCGCGAAGTCTTTGGCCCCGTGCTGCACGTGGTGCGCTACCCGCGAGCCGGCCTCGACACGCTGCTTGCGCAGATCAACGGCACCGGCTACGGCTTGACCATGGGCATTCACACCCGTATCGACGAAACCATCGAGCACATCGTCGAGCGCGCGGAAGTGGGCAACCTCTACGTCAACCGCAATATCGTGGGCGCGGTGGTGGGCGTGCAGCCCTTCGGCGGCGAAGGCCTGTCCGGCACCGGCCCCAAGGCGGGCGGCCCGCTGTACCTGCACCGCCTGTTGTCAGTCTGCCCGCAGGACGCCGTGGCCCGCGTGGTGCGCGCATCCGACACCCTCGGCGGCGCCGACGAGACCGGCCCGGTGCGCCGCACGCTGACCGAGGCACTGGGTACGCTCAAGGAATGGGCGCAGCGCGAGAGCGCGGCGCTGCCCGGGCTGGCGGCGGCGTGCGAGCGCTTTGCCGCGGCCTCGGCGGCCGGCCTGTCGGTCACGCTGCCCGGTCCCACCGGCGAGCGCAACACCTACACGCTGCTGCCGCGCGCCGCCGTGCTGTGCCTGGCCCAGCAGGAGACCGACCTGGCCGTGCAGTTGGCGGCCGTGCTGGCGGCCGGCAGCCAGGCCGTGTGGGTTGAAAGCCCCATGGCCCGGGCCCTGTTTGCGCGCCTGCCCAAGGCAGTACAATCGCGCGTCAGCCTGGTGGCCGACTGGTCGGCCAGCGATACCAGCTTCGACGCGGTTCTTCACCATGGCGACTCGGACCAGTTGCGCGCTGTGTGCGAACAGCTGGCCACGCGCCCCGGCCCGATCATTTCGGTGCAAGGCCTGGCACATGGTGAACCGAATATCGCCATCGAGCGTTTGTTGATCGAGCGTTCGCTGTCCGTCAATACGGCGGCAGCGGGCGGCAATGCGAGTTTGATGACGATCGGCTAACCGCCGGGCGTCGATCGAAGCGACGCGAGGCAGCGGTGATCCCGCAAACCTCGCGTATTTGAAAATCGGGGAGCGTTTCGCGCCACACCCGGACGCGTCCAAAAACGCAGCAAAGGCTATAGAGAATAGCTACCAAGGAGAACAGATGAACTCGACTTTCCACAAGACGGCCCTCACCGTCGCCCTGTCCGTTGCTGGCCTGTGCGCCACCTCGGCCGCCTTCGCCCAGGCGCAGGAAATCAAGCTGGGCTTTGCCGCGCCGATGACCGGCGGCCAGGCGCAATACGGCAAGGACATGCAGAACGGCGTTGTCCTCGCCATCGAGGAAATGAACGCGACCAAGCCCAAGATTGGCGGCAAGGACGTCAAGTTCGTACTGCTCTCTGAAGACGACGCGGCCGACCCCAAGACCGGCTCGGTGGTCGCGCAAAAGCTGGTCGACAACGGCATCCAGGGCATGCTGGGCCACTTCAACTCGGGCACCAGCATCCCCGCGTCGATGGTCTACAACCGCGCGGGCATTCCCCAGATCGCCATGGCAACGGCACCTGAGTACACCCGCCAGGGCTTCAAGACCACCTTCCGCATGATGACTTCCGACACCCAGCAGGGCTCGGTGATCGGTGCCTTCGTGGTGAAGAAGCTGGGCGCCAAGAACATCGCCATCGTCGACGACCGCACGGCCTACGGCCAAGGCCTGGCCGACGAGTTCGAGAAAGCCGCCAAGGCCGCCGGGGGCAAGATCGTGCGCCGCGAGTTCACCAACGACAAGGCGGTGGACTTCAAGGCTGTGCTGACCAACATCAAGCGCAGCAACCCGGACGTGATCTTCTTTGGCGGCGCAGAGACGCAATCCGCGCCGATGGCCAAGCAGGTCAAGGAACTCGGCATGAAGTCGCCGGTGGTGTCGGGCGAAATGTCGAAGACCGACAACTTCCTCAAGCTGGCCGGTCCTGCCGCCGAGGGCACGGTCGTCTCGCTGGCCGGCCTGCCGCTGGAGCAGATGCCCGGTGGCACCACCTACGAGAAGAAGTACGAGAAGCGCTTCGGCAGCAAGGTGCAGACCTACTCGCCGTACGCCTATGACGGCGCCACCGCCTTGATGACCGCCATGATCAAGGCGGGTTCGGCCGATCCGGCGCGCTACCTGCCGGTGCTGGCGGCCACCAACATGCAAGGCGTGACCACCAAGACCCTGGCCTACGACGCGCGCGGCGACCTGAAGGACGGCGGCATCACCGTCTACAAGGTGGTTGGCGGCAAGTGGACCGTGCTGGAGACGGTTGGCGGCAAGTAAGCTATTGCGCCCGCCAAGGCACCATTAGCGTCCTGCATCTGACGCCATCCCAGTGGGATGGCGTTTTTTGTTTTGCGGCAGGCGAATTCGCCATGCGCCGTCAGGCGGCAAGACGTGGGCGGCCTGGCGCCAAGTCACGGTCGTCCTTGTGCGATGCGGTTTCGAGCCTCTTCGATCACGCGGAGTGCGGTGATGTCATTGGGCACACCCTGTGCCAGGCCGGCGAGCCGTTGTTGAGCAGCCTCCATCTGTCCGCGCTGTGCCAGGATACGGATCACCTGTTCCGCCGAAGGGGAAGCGACAATCGCGATAAGTCCACGCGGATCTGCATCCTCTCGCATGACAAGCGTGGCAATGTGATCCGCCGCCCCTCCGCCTGAAAGCCTTGCTTCGATCGCGGCGGTGGCGGACAGCCAGTCGTTGTAGCGAGCTAAATCGAGAAAATCAATCGAGCCGGTGTCGTTGGCGAAAGTCGGCTGGCCTTGCGTGAGGAGTTCCTGGAGCGGGCGCAGGGTCTCCAGGTGGAGCGACGAAAGCGCATGCGGCAACAGGACCATAGCGGCAAGCTCCTCAGCCAGGAGCCCACTGGGTACACCTGCATGCCCAATGGCCTGCAGTGCCTGACGCTGAGCCTTGGGTTCCTGGATCAAGGGCAGGAGGAAACCCAGTTCCTTCGCGTACTCGGCTCGGCTTATGGTGCCGCCTGACAGAGCGGCGTTCAAGATGGGGATGCTATCGGGGAACAAGCCTAGTCGCGCATATTGCATGACCGCCTGATGTGCAATTTCAGTGTCAGATGAGCGGGCCGCCTTTGCGAGCATGGCTGCGACCTGAGGATTAGCCCCGAGGCGAGATTGCTCGGCGGCAGACAAGGCCAGGTCGGTTTCATATTGCGATGCCATCAAGTTGACCAGAGCGCGTTTGACCTGCTCGGCGTGGACGGTCCCATACAGACTGGCTTCAATCCGCAACGCCGTTCTGGCACTGGGCGGAAGTGGCAACAATCTGATCGTATCCAACAAGTACTGGGCACTTGTCGGGCTAAGGCGAGTGGCCTCGAAGTCACGCCAAAGCCAGTCGAATTTTTGCTCGGGTGTGAGGCTTGCATCCGAGACAATGCGTTGCGTATAGCGCTGAAGGCTTTCAAGATCGGCCCTCTCGCCAAGGGCGGCCTGATTCGGCACCGGCTTCGCGACAGCCATTTGCCGTGGGGGCGTGGCAGGTGCACCCAGCACCGATTGCCGTTCCGTCAAGGTCTGAGTGTTGGGTTGTTCGGACGAGTCTTCAGCGGACAACGCGCGTATTCCGACTAACACCACAATGACGGCAAGTCCGCCCACGGTGAGTCGTATTAATATATTTTTCTGCATTTCCTACTTCTTCTTTAGCTCAACGCCTCTCTCGCTGAGCATAGTGAAGAGATTCTCTGGGGTCGTAGACTTGAACAGGCTAGTCCACAGAGTTGGGTTTCCACTGCTGAGCGGCACATAGGCATCGACAACAAATTTGTCGCAACGATATAGCCCACGAATCGGCGGACGATAGCTGGCGCACATCGGAGGCCGGCATGCCGGCCGCGCAGAAACATAGCCATCCGTTACCGTGTAGTCGGCGCCAACCAGTCCAATGAGCCTGGCGTTGTGGACGATGGCGTGCTTCATACTAAGGTTGACCAGATAAGAGCATGCTGCATCGCTACACAAGCGTTGTTGCGGAAGCTTGTCCAGGCCGGCAACGGAAGCAGCTCCCCAATATCGCGTTCTCGATTTGAAGTCGGCCAGACTATTCGTCTTGATGGCATTTCCGGCGACGTTGAGCGCTTCGATGACATGGCTGCCACTCCAGATGCCGACATGTCCTACGCCTCCAAGGCCCCATATATCCAAGTTTCTCCCCACAACGTCCGCGGCATCTGCAGGGTCCCAGCCGATCTTCGCCGGCATGGCCGGGGGGCGCTTCCATTGTGCCTGGGCCGTCGCGGCCATAATCAGGCTCGGCAACAGTGCGAGCAGCAGAGTTTTCGGATATCCGAATATACGCATTGAAACCTCCCCAGATAGGCTGACGGGCATTTTCGCGAACTTGGCCGGTGCGGCGGGATCGGTGCCATGCGTACAAAGTAGTTGAGTTGCCCGGGTTACCTCAATCGGCACTTTCTGAAATTGGGGCAGGAAATTTCTGCTTGGTGCAGGTGCGGCTTCCAGGCGGCGTGAGGTCGGGTGCCGGCTGGTCTACCTGGTCCGCGACAACGAAAACCCGACAGATATCCTCGTTCTGGCGGCTGGCCGGAAGGTGGCGTTGCCGTTTCTGCATACATTGGGGCAAAGCCGTTGTCCAGCGTTGCGGCTGGGATGGGAATCGCCCCTTTTTCTCACGAGCAGGAGGGGGCCACGATGGCGCATAATCCCGCACTCGCACATCCACCCCGAAGGAGCAGTCCGTGTCCGTGCAGGAAGTCAGCTACGACCACGCCATCGAGCTAGCCAACGCAGAGCGCTACGATGAAGCGCTGGTCATTCTCGACCAGCTTTCGCAGGCGCAGCCTCAAGTGGTGGATTTCGACTGCCTGCGGGCACGCCTGCATTTTGACCGCGGCGACGCGCAGGCCGCCTTTGCCGTGCTCGATGCGGCGCTGGCCAAGCTGCCCGGGCTGCCGTTGCACCCGGCGCACCGCTGGTCCTCGCGCGGCGTGATCGCGCATCGCTACGGCATGCTGCTGATGGGGATGGAGCGCTTGCAGGAGGCGCTGCCCTGGCTGGAAGAGGCCGCGCTGCGTAACGGCTTGTCTTCCGGCGAGTGGAGCGCCCGCCTGCATGCGGGGCTGGTGCATTACCGGCTGGGCAATTTCGCCGCGGCCGGCGCTTACTGGTATGACCTGCTTTATCGCGCGCCGGATCTTGGCGCCGAAGACATCCTGGGCCAGGCGCTGGCCCACGTGAATGCCGCCGGCGACAAGGCTGAGCCGATGCTGCGCCTATGCCTGGCGCGGATCGGCCTGGACAACCCCGACCTGCTGGAGCTCGACGAGGCTGCGGGCGATGCCCTGGCCGCCGAGCAGGCCGCCATCGTGCTGGCCAGCCAGCCGGACCACCCGCACGCCCGCCGCATCCGCGCGCCGCTGCGCTACCGCGCGGGCGAGCTCGATGGTGCCTGGGACGATTTCGCCACCTACCAGCGCAAGGCGCCGGACCCCAAGGCGCAGGTGCGCGAGCTCGAATGGCGCCACCAGTCCGGCGAGGCCGAGCCTTGGCTGCGCTTTGCCTTTGTCGAGGGCGCGACGGATGCGACCGGTTACTACAACGCGGGCGTGGCGCTGGCTGAGTTCATGGACGCGGTGCCGGCCGCCGAGGCGGCGCTGATGCCGCACCTGATCAAGGCCTATCGCCTGGGCCTGGCGCGCTTCGAAGCCTACTTCGCCACCGGCGAGGGCGGCTACGACGACGCCGATCCCCATATCTACTCGTTGCTGTGCCACAACCTGGCGACCCGGCTGGAAGGCGACGGCAACCGCGCGGAGCGCATCGCGCTGCACGAGAAGGGCATCGCGGTCAGCGAATTCATCGAGCACTGGATCGACCTGCTCGAATGCCTGGAGGCAGCCGGCCAGCACGGCAAAGCCGTGGAAGTCGCGGGCGACGTGCTCAACCGCTATCCGCTGGAGCGCGATCCCGCCAACGTGGGCTGGATCTTCAGCCGGTTGGTGAGCACCTGGAAGGCCATCGGTGGCACGGAAGTGACGTCGGCGGCCCGTGACGCGCTGGCGCACATGGATGCGCGCGCCGACGCCTTGCCGGTGGAGGAACGCAGCCAGACCGCGCACGCGCTGGCGCACGCCCGCGCGCACTTCGCGGGGCTGCTGCGCAATGCCATGGACAGCATGGACCAGCACGACCGCACCGACGCGCAGGCCGAGATCGAGGCCCTGCAGCGCCGCGCGCTGCTGATCGAGGACGCGTGGCTGTGCAACCAGTTCGGCATGATCTGGCGCGGCCTGGGCGCGCCGGAGCGCGCGTTGCCGCTGTTCGAGCAAGCCATCGCGCTGACCTCGGACGATCCTGCGGACCAGGCTTTCCCGCGCCTGCAGCGCGCGCTGATCCGCAACGGCGAGAAGCAATACGCGCAAGCGCTGACGGACTTCGAGGCGGCATTTGCCGCGCGCAACGGCTGGGACGGAGAGGCCTACCTCGGCGCCGTCGAGGCCGCGCTGGGCCTGGAGCAGCGCGAGACCGCGCTGGGCTACTTCGACAAGGCGCGCGCGAGCGGCGCCGCGCAGGGCAAGACGCGCTCACTCTATGCCCGCATGGAAACCGGCCTGCGGGCGACGCGTCCGGGATGGAAGTTCTGGGGCGTGTAGCCGGCGGGGCGGGCCGCATCCTCGGCCCAGCCACGATAAAAAAACGCCATCCCTGTAAGATGGCGTTTTTTTACGTGTGAACGCGTCATGTTGACAGCAAATTCCGTGCCTCTGTCGGACAAACTCCGACATGGAATGTCATGTGGCTCCGTTACCATATAGCCCATGAATGGACTGAGCCAATTGTTTCCAAGCCTGCCCCTGGCACCGGGCGGGCTTTTCTGGGTCGGGCTGGCGCTGGTGGGCGCCGGCCTGGCGGGCGAGGTATGCCGCATATACCTGCGGCTGCCCCGCATCGTCGGTTACGCGGCCACGGGCCTCGCGGCTGGCATGCTCGGCCGCGGCATCGTGGACGAGGACATGATCGCGCAGACCCGCATCCTGATCGACATGGCGCTGGCGCTCGCCCTGTTCGAGCTCGGGCACCGGCTCTCGCTCACCTGGCTGCGGGCCAATCGCTGGCTGCTCTTCACCAGCGCCTTTGAAAGCCTGCTGACCTGGGGCCTGGTTGCCGCCGTGCTGCAATGGATCGGCGTGAGCCCGGCGGTTGCCATCCTGGCCGGCGGCATTGCCGTGAGCACCTCGCCCACCATCGTGCTGCAGCTCAAGAACGAGCTGCGCGCCGAAGGGCAGGTGACCGAGCGGCTGCTCGCCATGGCCGCGCTGAACAGCATCTACGCCGCCGCCATCGTCCAGGTCGCCACCGGCTGGCTGCATTCCGAATATGGCAACCTGGGTGCGGCGCTGCTGCATCCGCTCTATCTGCTGGTGGGTTCCTGCCTGCTGGCCTGGGGCGTTGGCAAGCTCGGCCACGCGATCTATGCGCGCATGGAAACGGACGATCACTACAGCTTCCTGGTGCTGGTAGGGCTGGTGCTGTTCACGCTGGCGCTCACGCGCTTGCTCAAGCTGTCGATGCCGCTCACGCTGTTGCTCGCCGGTGTGGTGTTCAAGCACCAGGACAGCCAGCCGCGCGTATGGCCGGCGCACTTCGGCAGTGCGGGCAGCTTGCTGATCATCGTGATGGTGGTCTCGCTCGGCCTGCCGCTGACGGCGCACGACTGGGCCATCGGCGGCGGCGCTGCCTGTGTGCTGGTACTGCTGCGTCATATTGCCAAGCTGGTGGGTGTTGTCTCGCTGGGTTCGTTCTCGGGCCTGAGCATGAAGCAGTGCGTGGCCCTCGGGCTTGCGCTGGCACCCATGTCGGGCCTCGCGTACTTGCTGATGAGCGATATCGCGCTGCTGTATCCCGCCACGGGTGAGCCACTGGCAGCCATCATCCTGTGCACGCTGGCGGTCGAGCAGTTGCTTGGGCCTACGCTGGCGGGCTGGGCACTTCGCTATGCGGGCGAGGTCAGAAGCAATGGAGGAGGGCGCTGATGTCACTCGAACCGTTCAAGCATTCCGAGGCGCTGACGTTTGGCGTGGAACTGGAACTGCAGCTCGTCAACCGGCATGACTACGACCTGGCGCCGTTCGCGCCGGATTTGCTGCGTGCGCTGAAAGGCGCGCAACACGCCGGCGATATCAAGCCCGAGATCAGCCCCTCGATGATCGAGATCAGCACCGGCATCTGCAAAAGTCATGCACAGGCGCTGGACGAGCTGGGCACCATGCGCGACCTGATGGTCGACGCCTCGCGCTCGCTCAACCTCGGCATCTGCGGCGGTGGCACGCACCCGTTCCAGCAATGGGCCGACCGCACCATCTCCGATTCGCCGCGCTACCAGTACATTTCCGAGCTCTATGGCTATTTGGCCAAGCAGTTCACGGTGTTCGGCCAGCACGTGCACATCGGCTGCCCGAGCGCCGACGAATCGCTGTTCCTGCTCCACGCCATCGGCCGCTACGTACCGCATTTCATCGCGCTGGCCGCCTCCTCTCCCTATGTGCAAGGGGTGGACACCGGCTTCGCCTCGGCACGGCTGAATTCCGTCGCCGCCTTCCCCATGAGCGGGCGCGCGCCGCATCTGCTCACCTGGGACGCCTTCACCGCGTATTTCAACAAGATGCGCAACACGGGCGTGATCGAGAGCATGAAGGACTTCTACTGGGATATCCGTCCCAAGCCGGAGTTCGGCACCATCGAAGTCCGCGTGATGGACACGCCGCTGACCGTCGGGCGCGCCTGCGATATCGCCGCTTACATCCAGGCGCTCGCGCGCTACCTGCTGCTGTCGCGCCCCTTCATGCCGCAGGAAGACGATTACCTGGTCTACACCTTCAATCGCTTCCAGGCTTGCCGTTTCGGGCTGGAAGGCGAGTACGTGCACCCCAACGAGTTGACCCGGATGCCGATCGCCGACCACATCATCTCGATCTGCGACGCACTGGTGCCGCATGCCGAAGCGCTGGGCTCGCTTGATGCGCTGGCCAACATCCGTGCGCTGGCGCAAAGCCGCAACGGCGACGCGGAGCGCGTGCGCCAGATCGAAAGCACCACGCGCAGCCTGCGCGAAACGGTGCGGCAGACCTGCGACAGCTGGGCTGGCTGACTACGCCTGCGCGCCCACGTACACCGGCTCGCAGCGCAGCTCCGACTTCACCGAGTTGGCAATGAAGCAGGCCTCGTGTGCCGTGTGATGCAGGTGCGCCAATTCCTCCCGGGTCGGCTGGCGCTCGCCGCAGAAGGTGACCTCCGGCCTGAGCGTGACCACCGTCATGGCCATCCGGCCTTCCGCGTTCTTCGCCATGGTGCCGACAGCGGCATCGAAGTAGCGGTCCACGCAGAACTTGTGCTTGGCGGCGATGGAAAGGAACCACAGCATGTGGCAACTGGAGAGCGATGCAACGAAGGCTTCTTCGGGATCCACGGCTGCGGCGTCCGACATGGGCAGGGGAACGACATGGGGCGATGAGGATCCGGGTACTTCCACGCCGCCGTCGAAGCGCAGCATGTGCTTGCGGCTATAGCGATTGCCGAGGAAATCCTGCTCGCCACGTTGCCAGAGGATCTCTGCGGTGTAGTGGGCCATGTCTTCTCTCTCTCCATTAAATTGACTGCGAAGGCTGGATACCGGATACCGGATACCGGAGACCAGTTACCGATTGCCTGTCGCTTCTCGCACGCGTGCGTCACGCCCCGTGCGGCACGCTTTCGCCATCCCGCAGCCCGAGCCGCTGGTTGGCGGGGACCGCCACATCGATCAGCTTCGGCTTGGGCAGGTTCAGCTGCCCCATCATCTCGATGAACTGGGTACGCGTGCGCCCGGCCACGCGGCTGTTGTTGACGCGTTCGAAGCCGATGGTGGATGCGGTGCGGCCCTTGTAGTCGTGGGCGGGGTAGACCACGGTGTCGTCGGGCAGGGCGAAGAGTTTCTGCGTGAGGCTGTCGTACAGCGTGCCGGCGTCGCCGGACTGGAAGTCGGTGCGGCCGCAACCGTCGATCAGCAGCGCGTCGCCGGTGAAGACGCGGCGCACCGGGCCGGTGGGCGTGGGCTCTTCCCACAGGTAGCTCATGCTGCCGGCGGTGTGCCCCGGCGTATGGATGGCGCGCAGCGTCTGCGTGCCGAACTGCAGCGTGTCTGCGTCGATCAGCTGCTTTTGCGCGGGTTGGATGTCGCAGCCCGAGGGGGCTGCGGTACGTGCGCCGGTTTGCAGTGCAACATGGCCGGCCGAGGTGATGTGGTCCGCATGGGCATGGGTCTCGACCACCCACGCCAGCGTGGCGCCGCAGGCCTGCAGCAGCGCCATGTCGCGTTCCAGCTGGTGGTCCACCGGATCGATCAGCAGCGCCTGGCGCGTGGCGGCATCGATCAGCAAATAGGTGTAGGTGGACGAGGTTTCGTCAAACAGCTGATGGAAGGTCTGCATGGCCATGCCCGCTTGTGGGGAAACGCTACATGATAGCGCCGCCAGCGGGCGCTATCAGCCGATCGTCAGCACCTCGCTGATCTGCATCACGGGAACCGCATCGGTGTAATTGGGAATATCGAGCTGCAGCTCGTTGCCGGCTGCCTTGGCGGCGGCCACGAAGTCAGGCACGGACTCGAACAGGAAATGGCACATCACCGTGAAGGCCGGATCGGAACCCGGCGCGCCAGCGCCCAGACCGCGTTCCACCGCCACGCCGCGATAGCCTGGGTGCGCGCCAAACAGCGCGACGGCGCGCGGCATGTGGCGCTGCAGGTAGTAATCCATGTCGAACTTGCCGCCCTTGCTGTGCGGATAGAGAAAGCTGATCTTGACCATGCCGGACTCCAGTTGGATCGGATTGGATTGGGATGAATGCCCGGCAAGCGTAGCAGAAAGCGCGCATTCGCTTGCGCTGGCGGGCCGGCCTCAGCACTCCACGATATTCACCGCCAAGCCGCCACGCGCCGTTTCCTTGTACTTGGTCTTCATGTCGGCGCCGGTCTCGCGCATGGTCTTGATCACGGAGTCGAGCGACACATAGTGCATGCCGTCGCCGCGCAACGCCATGCGCGCGGCGTTCACGGCCTTCACCGAGGCCATGGCGTTGCGCTCGATGCAGGGAATCTGCACCAGCCCGCCGACCGGGTCGCAGGTCAGCCCGAGGTTGTGCTCCATGCCGATCTCGGCCGCGTTCTCCACCTGCTCCGGCGTGCCGCCCATCACGGCGGCCAGGGCGCCGGCGGCCATCGAGCAGGCCACGCCGACCTCGCCCTGGCAGCCGACTTCGGCGCCGGAGATCGAGGCATTGAGCTTGTAGAGCATGCCGATGGCGCCGGCTGTCAGCAGGAAGTCGATCACGCCTTGCGGGTTGGCGCCGGGCACGAAGCGGTCGTAGTAATGCAGCACGGCCGGGATGATGCCGGCGGCGCCGTTGGTGGGCGCGGTGACCACGCGGCCGCCGGCCGCGTTTTCCTCGTTGACGGCGATCGCATACAGGTTGACCCAGTCGATCACCGAAAGCGGATCGGCCAGCGCGCGCTCGGCGTGCTCGGTGAGGTTGCGGAACAGGTCGTGGGCGCGGCGCTTGACCTTGAACGGCCCGGGCAGCTCGCCGTCGGTGCGGCAGCCGCGTGCCACGCAGGCTTGCATCACGGCCCAGATCTGCAGCAGGCCGGCGTTGACCTCGGCCTCGCTGCGCCACACGCATTCGTTTTCCATCATCAGCCGCGCAATGCTCTTCTTGCTGGCGGCTGCCATCTCCAGCATCGCGCGCCCGCTGCGAAACGGATGCGGCAACTGCTGGTCAGCCTCCAGGATATGCGTATTGGCCGCACCGGCGGTGATGATGAAGCCGCCGCCCACCGACAGGTAGCGCCCTTCGCGGATGCGCTCGCCACCAGCGTTGAAGGCGTGGAATTTCATGCCGTTGGGATGCTCGGCCATGGCCTCGCGGCGGTAGAAGACGATGTGCTCCTTCTCCACGAAGGGCACGGGATGCGTGCCCAGCAGAGAGAGCGTGCGGCTGGCGCGCAGCGCGGCCAGTCGCAAGTCGATGGTGTCGGGGTCGATGGTGTCGGGCGCTTCGCCCAGCAAGCCGAGGATCACGCCCTTGTCGGTGCCGTGGCCGCGGCCGGTGGCGCCGAGCGAGCCATACAGCTCCACGCGCACGCTGGCCACCTGCGGCAACAGGCCGTCGCGCGCCAGGCCCTGGGCGAACATCAGCGCGGCGCGCATCGGACCAACGGTGTGCGAGCTTGATGGGCCGATGCCCACCTTGAACAGGTCGAAGACGCTGACAGCCACGGTAGGCTCCTGGGGTTGGCTCGCGCCGGGATCAGACCGGCGCGTCCGTGTCCTGATTGATGGGGGCGCGCCACAGCGAACCCGCCGCATTGGGCGGCGCGGGTGGCGCGTCTTTCTTTACCAGCACGCTGATGGTGCCGTCGTTCTCGAGGATCGCGAAATGCACATCGGCAACGCGCTCGCACCCCGCATGGCGCAGTGCCTTGCGCAGGTCGTCGCGGGTCACGAAAGCGCGCTTCATCACGTCACCGAAGACCATGCCGTCGTGGATCAATACCTGCGGGCGCCCCTCGACGACGTTCTCGAAGCGCCGGCTGCGCCAGCTCAGCCACGCCAGTACAAGGTTGGCGCCGACCAGCGTCACCGCCAGGATCAACCCGGCCGTGACGGAGTTGTCCCCGGCGTTCATGGAGTTCTGCACGGCGTTGGACAGCACCAGCAGCAGCACCAGGTCGAGCGAGGTGAGCTGCCCGATCTGGCGCTTGCCGGACAGCCGCAGCAGCACCAGCAGGCTGCCGTAGACGATCAGTCCGCGCAGGACGAATTCCCACCATGGGGCGCTGAGATTCCACATGCGTGCTCCGTATTCCGGGCACGGCCGGGTGGCCGCGCATCCACACAGAGCATAGCGCGAGGGCGATGCGCCGGGGCCGCCGCAACGCGCGGTGGCCCCGGCCTCATGCCAGCTTACTCTTGTGCGTACTCGCTCATCGGCACGCAGGCGCAGAACAGGTTGCGGTCGCCGTACACGTTGTCCGCACGGCCAACGGGCGGCCAGTACTTCTGCGTGCGCAGCGCGGCCACCGGGTAGGCGGCTTCCTGGCGCGTGTACTTGTGTTCCCACACGTCGGCGGTGATCACCGCGGCGGTGTGCGGCGCATTCTTCAGCGGGTTGTCCTCGCGGTCGAAGGTGCCGTCTTCCACGCGGGCGATCTCGGCGCGGATGGCGATCATCGCGTCGATAAAGCGGTCCAGCTCGTGCAGGGCCTCGCTCTCGGTCGGCTCGATCATCAGCGTGCCCGGTACCGGGAAGCTCATGGTGGGGGCGTGGAAGCCGTAGTCCATCAGGCGCTTGGCCACGTCCTCGTTGGAGATGCCGGTGGTCTTTTGCAGCGCGCGCACGTCCAGGATGCACTCGTGCGCCACCAGGCCGTGCTGGCCGGTGTAGAGCACGGGGAAGTGCGGCGACAGGCGGCGCGCCACGTAGTTGGCGGCCAGGATGGCGTTCTCGGTGGCGGCGGTCAGGCCGGCCGAGCCCATCATGGCGATGTACATCCACGAGATCGGCAGGATGCTGGCCGAGCCGAACGGCGCGGCGGACACGCCGCCGATGCCATGGTCGTCGCGGCGATAGCCCACGCTGTCCTGGTTGGGCAGGAAGTCAGCCAGATGCGCGCCGACCGCCACCGGGCCAACGCCCGGGCCGCCACCGCCGTGGGGGATGCAGAAGGTCTTGTGCAGGTTCAGGTGGGACACGTCGCCACCGAACTGGCCCGGCGCGGCGGTGCCGACCATGGCGTTCATGTTGGCGCCGTCCACGTAGACCTGGCCACCATGCTTGTGCACGATGTCGCAGATCTGCTGCACGCCCTGCTCGAATACGCCGTGCGTGGACGGGTAGGTGATCATGATCGCGGCGAGGTTCTTGCTGTGCTGCTCGGCCTTCTTCGCCAGGTCTTCCAGGTCGACGTTGCCGTTCTCGTCACAGGCCACCACCACCACCTTCATGCCGGCCATCTGTGCCGACGCCGGGTTGGTGCCGTGCGCGGAGGAGGGGATCAGGCAGATGTCGCGGTGGCTTTCGCCACGGCTGGCGTGGTACGCATGGATGATCAGCAGGCCGGCGTATTCGCCCTGCGAGCCGGCATTGGGCTGCAGGCTCACCGCGGCGTAGCCGGTGGCGGCGCACAGCATGGCTTCGAGCTGGTCGATCATCTCGCGGTAGCCGACCGTCTGGTCCAGCGGCGCGAACGGGTGGATCTTGCTGAATTCGGGCCACGTCACCGGGATCATTTCGCTGGTGGCGTTGAGCTTCATGGTGCACGAGCCCAGCGGGATCATGGTGCGGTCCAGCGCCAGGTCCTTGTCGGCCAGCATGCGCAGGTAGCGCAGCATTTCGTGCTCGGCGTGGTGCGTGTTGAACACCGGGTGCGTCAGGTAGGCGCTCTGGCGCGCCAGGCCGGCCGGGAACGCGTCTTGCGCGGCGGCTTCGAGTGCATCGAAGCTGGGCACCGGCTTGCCGTGGGCGAAGATTTCCAGCAGGGCGACGACGTCCTCGCGCGAGGTGGTCTCGTCCAGCGAGATGCCGATGCGGGTGGCGCCGGCGTGGCGCAGGTTGATGCCGCGCGCGGTGGCCGAGGCGTGGAGGGCTTCGGTGTTGAAGCCGGTTTCCAGCGTCAGCGTATCGAAGAAGGTGGCGTTGGTGCGCGCGTAGCCCAGTTGTTCCAGGCCGCCGGCCAGCGTGGCCGTCAGGCGGTGCACGCGCTGGGCGATGCGCTTGAGGCCTTGCGGGCCGTGGTACACGGCGTACATCGAGGCCATCACAGCCAGCAACACCTGTGCCGTGCAGATGTTCGACGTCGCTTTCTCGCGGCGGATATGCTGCTCGCGCGTTTGCAGGGCCAGGCGGTATGCCTTGTTGCCTTGCGCGTCGATGGTCACGCCCACCAGGCGGCCGGGCATGGAGCGCTTGAAGGCATCCTTGACCGCCATGTAACCGGCGTGCGGGCCGCCGAAGCCGAGCGGCACGCCAAAGCGTTGCGAGTTGCCCACTGCCACGTCGGCGCCCCACTCGCCGGGCGCGGCGATCAGGGTCAGCGCCAGCAGGTCGGCGGCAGCCACCACCAGGCCACCAGCGGCGTGCACCGCGTCGGCGATGGCGCGGTAGTCGGCCACATCGCCGTTCACGCCGGGGTACTGCAGCAGCACGCCGAAGGCATGGGCACCGGCCGCTTCGGCAGCGGGGCCGACCTTGACTTCGATGCCCAGCGGCAGCGCGCGGGTGCGTACCACTTCCAGCGTTTGCGGCAGCACGTCATCCGCGACATAGAAGGTGGTGGAGGCGTGTTTGTTGACGCGCTGCAGCAGCGTCATGGCTTCGGCAGCCGCCGTGCCTTCATCCAGCATCGACGCATTGGCGATGTCCAGGCCGGTCAGGTCGGTCACCATCTGCTGGAAGTTCAGCATGGCTTCCAGGCGGCCCTGGGAGATCTCGGGCTGGTAGGGCGTGTAGGCGGTGTACCAGGCCGGGTTCTCGAAGATATTGCGCAGCACCACGCCCGGGGTCAGCGTGTTGTAGTAGCCCTGGCCGATAAAGCTCTTGAGCACTCGGTTCTTGCTGGCCAGCCCACGCAGCTTGGCCAGCGCGGCTTCTTCGGTCAGCGGTGCGGTGAACTCGCCCAGCGGCATGCCGTCGCGGCGGCGGATGGCGGCGGGGATGACGGCGTCGATCAGCGCGGCGCGGTTGTCATAGCCCAGCACCTTGAGCATGTGCTGTTGTTCGGCGGCGTCGGGGCCGATATGGCGGGAGGCGAAGGCGTCGCGCGCCTCCAGTTCGGCCAGCGTGGGCCGGGCAACTTGGGCGGCAGTCATGGGCAGGGGGGCGTTCATGGCAAGAATCTCGTGAGAGCGGTGCGGCGGGTGGTCGGCCCGGTCCGCGTCGCGGCAGTCTTTATCCGTCATTCCCGTGGCGCGGGAATGACGATCTGGCATCAGGCGCCGACGTTGGCCTTATAGGCGTCGGCCGACATCAGGCCGTTCACGTCGTCGCTGTTGGCCGGCTTGAGCTTGAACAGCCAGGCGTCGAAGGCGTCGGCATTGACGCTTTCCGGAGAGGCGGCGGCGGCGTCGTTGATGGCGATCACTTCGCCTGCCACCGGAGCGTAGATGTCGGATGCGGCCTTGACCGATTCCACCACGGCCAGCGCGTCGCCGGCGCCGACCGACTTGCCCACTTCCGGCAGTTCCAGGAAGACGATGTCGCCCAGCGCGTCCTGCGCGTGGTCGGTGATGCCGATGGTCAGCGTGCCGTCGGCTTCGACGCGCACCCACTCATGGGACTCGGTGTATTTCAGGTCGGCGGGGAAATTCATGGGATTGCTCCAGATTCAATTTGTTATTCAGCGCCCGCCGGGGGGTGTCGATGTTCGACGGGGTAACCGCCGGCGGGCGCGCTGTGACCGGTGCGAGCGTTCAGCTCACGAGTGCCTTGCCATTGCGCACAAACGGCAGTTTAACCACAGTCGCGGCGAGTTTGCGGTCGCGGATCTCGACCTGCACCTCGGCGCCGAGCGCAACGTCGAGCGGCACGCGGGCAAAAGCGATGGATTGGGACAGCGATGGGCTGAAGGTGCCACTGGTGATTTCACCTTCGCCAGCAGGGGTGATGACCTTCTGGTGGGCGCGCAGCACGCCGCCCGCTTTTCCGTTGGCCGGGCGCAGGATCAGCCCGACGAATTGCTGGGTCTTGCCGCCGGCGACCAGGGCCGCCTTGCCGGTGAAGTCGCGTTCGCTTTGCAGGTCCACGGTCCAGGCCAGGCCGGCGTTGAGCGGCGAGGTGTGGATATCCATGTCCTGGCCGTACAGGTTCATGCCGGCCTCCAGGCGCAGCGTGTCGCGTGCGCCCAGGCCAGCCGGGCGCACGCCCTCGGCGATCAGCTTTTCCCACAGGCCGGCCACGTTCTCGGCTGGCACCACCAGCTCGAACCCGTCTTCGCCGGTATAGCCGGTGCGTGCCACCATGACTTCGCCAAGGGCGGGGTCCTGCACCACGACGGCGTTGAACGGCTTCAGGGCTTCGCTGGGCTGGGTCGCGGGGAAAGCGCTCCACACCTTGGCGCGGGCGTTGGGACCTTGCACGGCAACGATGGCCAGCGGGGCCACGCCGCCGGGCGCATTGTCGCCGCGGCGCGGCGTGATTTTCACGCCGCTATTGGTGGCGGCATTGCGTGCGGAAATCCACTCGATGTCATGGTTCGCGGTGCCGGCGTTGACCACCAGGCGGAAGTAGTCCTCGGCGAAGAAATAGACGATCAGGTCGTCGATGACGCCACCCTTCTCATCCAGCATGCAGGAGTACAGCGCCTTGCCCGGCGTTTGCAGCTTGTCGACGTTGTTGGCCAGAAGGCCGCGCAGGAAGGGGCGCACATTGGCGCCCTTGAGGTCGACCACGCACATGTGGGAGACGTCGAACATGCCGGCATCGCTGCGCACAGCATGGTGTTCCTCGATCTGGGAGCCGTAGTTGACCGGCATGTCCCAGCCGCCGAAGTCGACCATGCGGGCGCCGAGGGCGCGGTGGATAGCGTTGAGGGGCGTGGCCTGGAGCGTCATGGAATCCTCGGGGGAAGGCAAATCTCGGTTCGAAAACGAAAAAGGGCCATCCGCCGCAGGATTCGGCGCGCCATAGCGCTGCCAGATCCGCTGCGGCGGATGACCCCTCTGTCCTCGATACCTGAGAGATTACAAGGCGGGATCCCAATTGCTGGAAACCCAAACCTTGCGCGCCCCTTCGGTGGGCACGCTCACCAAGGCTGTCGACGGAATCGATCAGTGGCGGGTGCCGCTCTCCAGAGTACGGCGTGCATCGTGTGCATGTTGCAAGCCGATCCAACCAGTCCATGGTGCCTGAGAGTTTTCGGGTGATACCCCTTCGGCGGCGCAAGATCTGCGCGCTCTCCCGGTCGGATGGCGCGACTCTACAGCCAGCCTCGGGGGCTTGTCAACGCGCTCGCGCGCCAGCCCGGGCGCAGCCGCGGGCCGGCTGGCCGGCGTGTTAACATCTGCGGCTCCGATGGCTTTTGCTGTGCCGCAGGCTTCACCCGCGGCCTTGGCCGCGCCAATGCATGTGCTGCCTTTGCCATGCGTAAAAGCCCGCGCCCGCCTTGCCGGCCATCCCGCCACCCAGCACCACCACCAGCCCTCGCATGACCCACGGACTCAACCCTGCCCAATCCGAAGCCGTTCGCTACCTCGACGGCCCCTGCCTGGTGCTCGCCGGCGCCGGCTCGGGCAAGACCCGGGTGATCACGCAGAAAATCGCGCACCTGATCGAGGACAAGGGCTTCCAGCCCAAGCACATCGCCGCGGTGACCTTCACCAACAAGGCCGCCAAGGAGATGCAGGAGCGGATCGCCAAGCTGATGGAAGGCAAGACCACGCGCGAGGGCAAGCGCATCCCCATCAAGCAGATCACGGTGAGCACCTTCCACTCGCTGGGCGTGCAGATCCTGCGCGCCGAGGCCGAGCACGTGGGCCTGAAGCCGCGCTTTTCCATCATGGACTCGGACGATTGCTTCGGCATGGTGCAGGAGCAGCTCGCCTCCACCGACAAGAAGCTGATCCGCAGCGTGCAGAGCACCATCTCGCTGTGGAAGAACGGCATGGTCGATCCCGAGACTGCCATCGCCCAGGCCGACAACCCCGACGATCACCAGGCGGCGCTGATCTACCGCAACTACGTGGCTACGCTGCATGCCTACCAGGCGGTGGACTTCGATGACCTGATCCGCCTGCCGGCCGAGCTGTTCGCGCGCAACGAAGAGGTGCGCCTGCGCTGGCAGAACCGGCTGCGCTACTTCCTGGTGGACGAGTACCAGGACACCAACGCCTGCCAGTACCAGCTGCTCAAGCAGCTCGCCGGCGGCTCGCACCTGCGCGCGCCGGCCTTCACCGCGGTGGGCGACGACGACCAGGCCATCTACGGCTGGCGCGGCGCCACGCTGGACAACCTCAAGCTGCTGCAGACCGATTTCCCCGACCTGAAGGTGGTCAAGCTGGAGCAGAACTACCGCTCCACCGTGCGCATCCTGGAGGCCGCCAACGCGGTCATCTCCAACAATCCCAAGCTGTTCGACAAGAAGCTGTGGAGCGAGCACGGCATGGGCGACCCCATTGCCGTCAACCCGATGAACGATGAGGAGCACGAGGCGGAGTCGGTCGTATTCCGCCTGTCGGCCCACAAGTTCGAGCGCCGCGCGCAGTTCCGCGACTACGCCATCCTGTATCGCGGCAACCACCAGGCGCGGCTGTTCGAGCAGATCCTGCGCCGCGAGCGCATTCCTTATGTGCTCTCGGGCGGGCAGAGCTTCTTTGACAAGGCCGAGATCAAGGACATCTGCGCCTACCTGCGCCTGATCGCCAACCCGGACGACGATCCCGCCTTCATCCGCGCCATCACCACGCCCAAGCGCGGCGTGGGCAACACCACGCTGGAAGTGCTTGGCACCTTCGCTGGCCAGGCCAAGGTGTCGTTGTTCGAAGCGGCCATGATGGGCGGCATCGAAGGCAAGCTCCAGCCGCGCCAGCTGGAGCCGCTGCGGGTGTTCTGCGAGGCCATGGTGCGCCTTGCCGGGCGCGCGGCCAGCGATCCCGCCACCCAGGTGCTCGACGACATGATGGAAGGCATCCACTACGAGGCCTACCTGTACGACACCTTCGACGAGCGCCAGGCCCAGTCGCGCTGGACCAACACGCTGGAATTCCTCGACTGGCTCAAGCGCAAAGGCACCAAGCCCGAGGCCACGGGCGAGGGCGAGGGCGAGGAGGCTACCGGCTTCGACACCGCCGATGGCTTTGGCGACGAGGGCAAGAACCTGCTGGAGCTGACCCAGACGGTGGCGCTGATGAGCATGCTCGAAGGCCGCGAGGAAGATCCCGACGCGGTGCGCCTGTCGACGCTGCACGCCTCCAAGGGGCTGGAGTACCCGCACGTGTTCCTGGTCGGGGTGGAAGAGGGCATCCTGCCCCACTGCCGCGAAGACGAAGACATGAGCGATGAGAAGATCGAGGAAGAGCGCCGCCTGATGTATGTAGGCATCACGCGTGCGCAGCGCAGCCTGCACCTGAGCTGGTGCAAGAAGCGCAAGCGCGCCCGCGATACCTACTCTTGCGAGCCGTCGCGCTTTATCGGCGAGATGAAGCTCGAAGAGGCCCCCGCGATCAAGGACGAAACGCCCGCCATGAGCCCCAAGGACCGCTTGGCCGGGCTCAAGGCCTTGCTCGGAACGCCCGGTACGCCAGGCAAGACCTCCGCGTGACCGGCGCCGGCAGGCGTTTCGTGCCCCATCCCGGTGCCAATCGTACAAAGTCGATACATTAGCCTACAAGCGGGACATGACCCTCGCCCGATGTCTGTCTAACATCGCCGGTGCCTGGCCCGACGTATGGACCAGGCGCCGCGCCGTTCCGTCCCTTCGGAGTGGCGTGGCCGGGCAGCACGCCCGACTTCTTCCCTGTTCAGCGCCTCCGCACTTGGGTCCGGGGGCGTTTTTTTTAGGGAATCCGCCAGATCCCGTGGCCGTCAGGCGCGCGCGATGCCCAGGGTGAATTCGCCTTCCAGCGTGCCGGCCGCGTCCCGCAGGCGGCGTACCCGCAGCAGGTTGGGGCGCGTGCCGGCAATGCCGTCCTGTGCGTTTTGCACGGGCGAAGCGCCCCGCGCGCGATACGCGGCATGCTGGAGATGCACCTCGCGGCTGAGCGCATCGTCGAAGAACAGCTGGCTGGTCAGTACCTCGGTCTTGCCGAGATGGATCTTCAAGTGGATATGCACCGCGCGCGGCGCGTACCAGCCCGGGTAGATCGTCAGGAACTGCGCGGCGCCATCGGCGCCGGTGGGCTGCACGCCGCGCAGGAAGCGGGCGGGACTGGCCGGCACGGCGTGCATGCCGCCGCCGTCCGGGCCCTGGCCCGGTCCTTGCCCCGGGCCGGAGCCTTCCGCTGGCGGCGGCGGCATGCTGCCCTGGTCGTAGCCGCTGTAGCTGCCGCCGGCATCGCAATGCCAGATGCTGGCCAGCGCGCCGGCCACGGGCGTGCAGCCGCGGCCGGTGTCCACCACGAGTAGCCTGAGCCGCAGCAACTGGCCCGGCCGGCCATCGCGGATATCGGTGCGCACCAGCGCCTGGTCGATATAGAACGGGCCCTCGGTCAGGGTCGGCGTGAGCAGGCAGGCGGCAGGTTGCGCGGCGGCGTCGCCCGCCAGCCCGATCAACCCGGCACCGAGTGATCCTCCCAGTACACCGCCGAGGAAACGGCGGCGGCCGCCGTTAGCGGCTATCGGGCCTGCGTGGTCGAGGGGCTTACTGGGCATCTGGCGCTCCTTGTTGGTGAAGCCCCGCAGCGCCGGGTACGCCGAATGGGCCATTCGCGCCGAAGGCGCAGGGCATGGGCGCAGGTCCACGGCCGGGCATGGGGCCTGCCATGGCGCCGGGGAAAGGGTGGGGGCCGGGGCCGAATGCGCCCCGCGGCGAACCCGCCAAGCGGCCCTCCGGCATGTCGCGCAGGCGCTTACGCTGGCCGGCATCCAGGCTTTCTTCAAATGCGATCCAGCGATCGCGCGCGGCGCGGCGATCCTTGTCGAGCGCATCGTGCAGGCGGTCTTCCCGCTCCGCGCGGGCGCGCAGCGACGACTCGGGACCCTGCGGCTGGCCGGGGCCGCCGCCTTCGCGGACAAAGCGAGCCTGCAGTTCCAGCGCGTGCGCATGCGCTTCCCGCGCCGCGTCCAGGGCGGCTTGCCATAGGATGGCCTGGGCAGGCGTGAGCACCAGCGCTTCGCGCAGCGATGCGGGTGCCACCGGCCGGCCGTGGCCGGCAACTGCCTGCGGGCTGGTTTGCAGCGCGTGCGCCGGCAGCGTCAAGGCGCAGGCGCCGCACAGCACGGCAAGGGACAACAAGGCGCGGATGCGGGGCAGCAAGGCTTGGGGCTGGGTCACAAGGATTCTCCATGGAGGTCATGCGGGGAGAGGCCCGGGATTGCCGACGTGATGCCGATGGCTTCAAGCATAGCGGGGGCGCCGGGCTGCCGTGGCCTGCCGGTCAGGAACTGGCAGGCACAAAAGCGGCGGGATAACGACACGCCATATTAGAAAGGCCCGCCCGCCGTTGCTTGAGCGCTTGGTCAGCGCGCGGAAGCAATGCCGTACAAAGCGGGCCGCCGGGCGCGCCGCTTTGTATCAAGCCCGGTACAAAGCGGCCACACCCTGCCTATCAGGCCGCCGCGCCGGGCTGGTAGAGTGAATCCCTGGCGGCGGCGGCTTGCCGGGCCGCCTCAATCCGCCCAAATCCGCTGCAATACCGGCATGCCGGCGCACAAACCTGCCGCGAACGACGCGGCGAACCGCTGCAAAGCACGACGAAACCCGATGGACCATTCTCCCGCCTCGCCCCTTCATTTGCTGATCGTCGACGACGATCCGCAGATCCGCGCCATGCTGGCCGAGTACCTATCCACCTTTGGCATCGAAGCGGATGGCGCCGAGGGCGGCGCCGCCATGCGCGCCGCCATGGCCACGCGCGACTACGACCTGGTGGTGCTCGACCTCTCTTTGCGTGGCGAAAACGGCCTGACGCTGTGCCGCGAGATCCGCGAGCGCGGCGACCTGCCGGTGATCATGCTCACCGCGCGCACCGAGCTGGCCGACCGCGTGGTCGGGCTGGAGGTCGGCGCCGACGACTATGTCACCAAGCCCTTCGAGATGCGCGAGCTGGTGGCGCGCATCCACACCGTGCTGCGCCGTGCCCGGGGCGGCGGCGTGAAGCGCCCGGCGGCGGCGGGCGGCCATGAACTGCGCTTCGGCAGCTGGCGCCTGAACACCACGCTGCGCCAGCTGGTCGATGGCGAGGAAACCGTGGTGCCGTTGTCCAATGCGGAATTCCGGCTGCTGCTGGCGTTCATCGAGCATCCGAACCGCGTGCTGGATCGCGAGCTGCTGATCAACCAGGCGCGCGGCCGCGATCTCGACGTCTTCGATCGCAGCATCGACCTGCTGGTTTCGCGCCTGCGCCAGAAGCTGCGCGACGATCCGCGCGACCCGACGCTGATCCGTACCGTCCGAGGCGAGGGCTATGTCTTTACCGGTGCCGTCGAAGCCTGAGCGCGCGGGCTGGGTGGCCCGCCACGACTCCATGTTCATCCGGCTGTTCCTGGTGATGGCCGCGATCATGCTGGCCGTGCACCTGCTCGGCGTCACGGTCATCGAGAGCGTGTTCCCGCGCCCGGGGCATACCGGGTTCAACTTCGTTCCCAGCGACGAGATGCCGCCACCCCCGCCCCCGGGTGAAGAGGGGCGGCGGGGCGAGTTCCCGCCGCCGCCGGATGCCGAGGCGCGCGCGGACAACGGCCAAGGCGGAGCCGGGGCCCCAGTGCCGCCACGCCGCCCGCGCCGCACGCACGGTCTTGGGCCGCCGCGCCTGGGCCAGCTGTTCCAGCTCGCCGCCATTGTGGCCGCGTCCTGGGTGGGCGCGCGATTGCTGGCCAGGCCGGTCCAGCGCCTGGCCAGCAGCGCCGGCCGGCTGGCCCAGGACGTGCATGCCCCGCCGCTGGACGAAGACAGCGGCCCGGCCGAGGCTCGCGCCGCAGCCCAGGCCTTCAACCACATGCAGCAGCGCATCCGCACCCAGCTGGCACAGCAATCGCGCTTCCTGGCTGCCGTGTCCCACGACCTGCGCACCCCGCTCACCCGCATGAGCCTGCGCATCGAAGGCGTCGACGACAACCAGGTCCGCTATCGCCTGCGCCAGGACCTGGCGGAGATGAATGGTCTGATCGATGCCACCCTGTATTACCTGCGCGAGCGCGACGGCGCCGCCGCGCCGCGCCAGCGGGTGGACGTGCATGCCTTGCTGCAGGCCGTGGTGGACGATGCCACGGAAGTCGGCCAGGACGTCACCTTGTCTGGCGACGCCGAGCCGCTGCTGGCCTATCCGGCTGAACTGCGCCGGGCCGTGGTCAACCTGGTCGAGAACGCGCACCGCTACGGCGGCAGCGCGTGCATTGAACTGGCGGACAGCCCCGAGCGGGTGGTGATCGATGTGTGCGACAGCGGCCCCGGCATTCCGCCGGAGGAAATGGCGCGCGTGCTGGAGCCGTTCTACCGGCTCGAATCCTCGCGCAACCGTGCCACCGGCGGGGTCGGCATGGGCCTGTCGATTGCCGCGGATATCGTTGCGCGCCACGGCGGCGAGCTCAGCCTGGCCAACCGGGCGGAGGGCGGCCTGCGGGTGCGCATCGTGTTGCCGCGCGCCTGAGCCGCGGGCGGCCCGGTGCCAGCGCTACCGCTCACCGTGCCGTGCCGCCCCCCATTGCCGCAAGCTGCACATACTGCGAGCCGCGCGAGCCGTGCGTGAAATCCAGCACGAAATCGCCCACGTCGACGCGGGCCTGCAGCGCGCGCCGCAGGTCCGCCGGGGTGGCCCCGCGCGGCGCGGCCAGCGCCGTGCGCACCAGCCAGGCCGCGCCGATATAGCCGGCCAGCGTGGCCGGCGAGGCGGGTTCGTCCAGGAACTGCTTCATCCGGCCCACGTGCTCCTTGACCACGCGCAGGGTCAGGTCCTGCGGCCCGGGGGCGATCTGCGTCAACACGATGCCGCCGGTGTAGCCGGCGCCAAGAATCTCGCGTGCCGCCAGCGAATTGACCGCCGACAAGCCCACCAGGAAGCCGTACCAGCCCCGCGCCGCCAGCGCGCGGCCGAGGTTGCCATAGGCCAGCGTATCGCCCGCCACGATCACCGCGGCCGGGCGCGCGGCGGCGATGCGTTGCGCCACCGCGCCGGCGTCGCTGCCCTTGCCCGCATCCAGCGTGAGTGCCTGCAGTCCCGGCTCCTGCTCGGCCTGGCGCCGCCACGGCGTGCCGCTAGCCAGGCTGCCGGCCGCAAAATCCGGCGCCACGGCCAGCACCAGTTGCTTGAGGCCATAGCTGCGCAACTGCCGGATGGCCGCATCCAGCTCGCTGCGGTAGTCGGCCCGCGTGTACCAGACGTGATCCGCCGCGAGCGACAGGCCTGACAACGGCGCCACGATCTGCACGCCGCGCCGGGCCAGCTCGGGCGAGGCGGCCAGCACCGGCAGCAGGGCATCGCTGGGGCCGAACAGCAATTCAGCCCGCTCCCCGTCAACCAGCGACAGCGCCTGCGCGGTGGCCGCGCGCGGATCGGCGTCGACCTCGCGCACCACATGCACCACGCGCGGCTCCCGCGCGCCGGCGTTGGTCGCATCGAACATCACTTTGGCCCCCGCCAGGTAGTCGCGCGCCAGGTCGGCCTGGGCGCCGCCCCGGTCCACCAGGTGGCCGATCACCAGCGGGCGGCGCGGCGGCGCCTGCGCCAGCAAGGAGGCAGGCGCCAGCATGGCGCTGCCAAGTGCGGCCAGGACCCGGCGGCGCGGCGGTCGTGCGGGGTTGGCGATCAGGGAAGAAGCGTGCATGGGAATCCGCGAGGCCAGGTGCAGAGCAATTGCATGATTGGGGAGAGCGCCGCGCAGCCTATACGGCCCAGGTGACGCTGGCATGACGCCGGCCATGTTCCGGCCGTGGCGCGCGGCATGTCATGGGCCGCGGCTTGACCCCGGTCAACGCAGGCGCGGGCGGCGCGCCCTACGATGGGTCATCGAATCCACGACAAAGGCCGCCCCATGGCTGCGACTGCCCCCGCCCAGTTCCCCAACGCAATGCCCGTCCCCGTTGCCGTCCCGAGCCAATCCCGCACCTGCTCCGGCAAGTGCGGCGCCGCCTGCACCGGCAAGCCGGCGGGACGGGGCGCGGCAGCGCCGGACCGGCATGCCTTGTCGGACTTTCGCGCGTTGGCGGGCCGCATGGATATCAACGGCCCGCGCTACACCTCCTACCCGACGGCGGACCGCTTCCACGGCGGCTTCGGCGCGCAGGACTACCAGCAGGCGCTGGCCGATTGCGCTGCTAGCGCCACCCACGCCGCCAACACGGCCAAAGCCGCCGCACCGCTCTCGCTGTACGTGCACGTGCCGTTCTGCGAGAACATCTGCTACTACTGCGGCTGCAACAAGATCATCACCAAGGACCACCGCCGCAGCGCCCGCTACGTGGACTACCTGGCGCGCGAGATGGCGCTGGTGGCGCAGCAGCTTGGCACGCGGCGCGAGGTGGTGCAGTCGCACTGGGGCGGCGGCACGCCGACCTTCCTCGATCCCGCCGAGATGCGCCGGGTCATGGATGCGCTGCACCAGCACTTCCACCTGCTGCCCGAGGGCGAGCACTCGATCGAGATCGACCCGCGCCGCATCGGCGACGCACAGATGGCGCTGCTGGCCGAACTTGGCTTCAACCGCATCAGCCTGGGCGTGCAGGATTTCGACGCCGAGGTCCAGCACGCCATCCACCGCGTGCAATCGCTGGCCGAGACGCAGGCGGTCGTCGACGCCGCGCGCCGGCTGGGTTTCCGCTCGGTCAGCATGGACCTGATCTACGGCCTGCCGCACCAGACCACGGCGCGTTTTGCCACCACCGTGGAGCAGGTACTGGCGATGCGCCCGGACCGGCTCTCGGTGTACAGCTACGCGCACCTGCCGCACGTGTTCAAGCCGCAGCGGCGCATCGATGAAAGCGCACTGCCGGCAGCCGCCGAAAAACTCGACATCCTGGTCGGCACGATCGAGCAGCTGACCGCCGCGGGCTATGTCTACATCGGCATGGACCACTTCGCGCTGCCGGACGACGCGCTCGCCGTGGCCCAGCGCGAGGGCCGGCTGCAGCGCAACTTCCAGGGCTATTCCACCCACGCCGGCCATGACCAGCTCGGCTTCGGCGTTTCGTCAATCGGCGCAGTGGCGGGCCGTTACGTGCAGAACGCCCGCACGCTGGATGACTACTACAGTGGCCTCGACGCCGGCGTGCTGCCGGTGATGCGCGGTTTCGCCATGCGCGACGAAGATCACTTGCGGCGCGATGTGATTGGCGCGCTGATGTGCAATGGCGTGTTGGATATGGCGGCGGTCGAAGCGCGCCACCGCATCGATTTTGCCGTGCACTTCGCGCATGAGCTTGCGGAGCTGGCGCGGCTGGCCGAAGACGGGCTGGTGCGCTGTGAGCCTGGCCGCATCGAGGTGACTCCGCTGGGGCGTTTGCTGGTGCGCCGCCTGGCCATGGTGTTCGACGGCTTCCTGCGCGAAGATGCCCGGCGCACCGAGCCCGCTGCCATCCGGAGCGCTGATGTAGGTACGCCTTTGCCGATGCCAAAGCGCTACTCGCGCGTGGTTTGAGTCACACCGGAAAGCAAAAAGCCCGCGGCATGCCGCGGGCTTTTTTGTTGAGAGCTGCTTGCGCTTACTTCGAAGCGTTGGCCATGTAGTCCACTGCGGCCATCACGTCGGCGTCGGGGCCGGCGTAGCCGCCCTTCGGCGGCATCACGCCCTTGCCCTTCAGGGCGAAGGCGTGCACGGCGTCCATGCCTTCCTTCAGGCGCGGTGCCCAGGCTGCCTTGTCGCCGAACTTCGGCGCACCGGCAACACCGGCTGCGTGGCAGGCGGCGCAGACTTGTTCGTAGACCTTCTTGCCTACTTCGGCGGAAGCCGGCGCGGCAACTGCAGCAGCCGGTGCGGCGGCAGCGGCAGCGGGGGCAGCTGCGGGAGCGGCCGGAGCAGCGGCGGCTGCAGCCGCCACCGTGGCGTCCGAAGCGGCAGCCGTAGCCGGAGCAGCAGCGGGCGCGGCGGGTTCCGGGAACTTGGCGCCACCGGCGTCGGCCATGTAGACCACGGCGCGGCCGAGTTCGTAATCGGAGTAGTCGTCGGCGGTGGTGCCGGCGCGGGCTTGCATGGCGCCCTTGCCGTGCAGCACGGAATTCAGCAGGCCAGCAAAGCCCTGGCCAATACGCGGAGCCCAGTCACCGGCAGTGTTGTACTTGGGCGCGCCGGCAGCACCGGTGGCGTGGCAGGCAGCGCAGACTTCCTTATAGACCTGCTCGCCCGTCTTGTAGACGCGCGGTGCGTTCGGGTCCTTCAGTTCGAGCGAGGCGACCGGCTTGATGCGGTCATTGACAGCTTCCACGGTAGCGGTAGAACCCGCGCCTTCCTTGGCACCGTGTCCGACAAAGTTGACCAGCAGGATGATCACGATGATTGGCACCAGGAAGGCGGCAATCACCACAGCGATCAGCTGCTTGGGGGTCTTGATGGGAGACTCGTGTTCGTCTTGTGCGTTATGGACGTCGCTCATACTCAACTCTCAATTTTGCAGGAAACCTGTGGCCGCTCGCGATCGGCTGCTTATGTGGCCGCTTGCTCGGTGGCCAATTCCCCCTGGCCAATTGCGCGCATCGGACTATTATCCGGTGCCAACTGCCCCGAAACGGGCCAGCCAGCAGGGCGCGGCACCATCATCCCCGGACCTGAAGTGGACGTTGCGCAGCCCCGTTTTTACACAAATAACTCGCGATTATAGCCTCAAAGACCTACCGTATGGAGGCAAAAGCGGCTTGCAAGAGACGTCATCTGGCTGCACTTTTCAGCCCGGCGTGGACGTCTTTCGCCAAACACGGTATGCTATGCGACTTTCCGGCAGCGGCACTCGCGCGCTGCCCGCGTTGTACCCCGTCATACCCTGTGCGCCCGTAGCTCAATGGATAGAGTACTGCCCTCCGAAGGCAGGGGTTGCTGGTTCGATCCCAGCCGGGCGCACCAATCCTGACAAGGGATTGCGGCACTTCCCTCCACTACCTTGAACGCCCACTGTAGCTAAATTGCACCTAGCTTCAGTATCGGCACTTCTGTCAGTGGCATCACCCCAGCTTCCCCATTTCCTTGCCTCCCGTTTTTGGCCGGCCTAGAGGATCAGCTTGTAGCCTTCGTGGCTGGCAACAAAGCCAAGCCTTTCGTAGAACCGGTGCGCATCCGCACGGCCCTTGTCGGTGGTGAGTTGCACGATGGCGCATCCGCGGGACCTGCATTCCGCGATCGCCCATTCGAACATCTTCTGGCCGAACCCTGCGCTGCGAAACGGCGCCGCGATGCGGACCGCTTCGATCTGCCCCCGCCATGCACCTGCGCGGGCGATGCCGGGTATGAACGACAGTTGCAGCGTGCCGATTACCGTGTCGCCATCCACGGCTACCACGAGACGCTGATTCGGGTCCGCAGCGATGGCGTGGAAGGCGATAACGTACCTTTCGTCCACGGGCGTGCTGACGATCTCTCGCTGGCTGCCAAGCGCATCGTCCGCCAGCAATGCCACGATGGCGGGAAGATCGGCCAAGACTGCAGACCGGAAGAGGATGTGTTCCATGTCAGAACCGGGGGTAGCGCAACGCTGAAGGGTGAGTATATCGTCGCGCAAAAGAGAGAACAGAATGGGGAGCACGGAATGCGCTCAGGACAGTTCAGGATCCTTCGCTGCGAGATGCCTGGCGTGGAGGCCGTCGAGGCGAGCACGCGCCACACCTTTGCGCGGCATACCCACGAGCAATTTGGCATTGGCGTGATCTGGCAGGGCGCGCACAGGTCGCACAGCGGGCGCGGCATGGTCGAGGCGGGCCCGGGCGACATGATCATGGTCAACCCGGGCGAGGTGCACGATGGCATGCCCATCGGCGACGCCGGGCGCTCGTGGCGGATGCTTTATTTCAATCCTGCATGCATCGCGCGGGCCAGCCTGGACCTGAGCGAAGGCAGGACGAGGCAGTGCGAATTCCCTAGCCCGGTCGTCAGCGATGCCGCGGTGGCGGCCAGCTTCCAGCAGCTCTATCTGCTCGTTACGGCCGGCGGCGGCGCTGGCTCGGATCTGCAGTGCGAAGCGATGCTGCTCGCCCTGCTGGCACGGGTAGCGGAGGCCGGCCTTGCGCGCAGCGCAGGCGCGCAGGCGGGGGCACAGGCGGGGGCACAGGCGGAGGCGATCGCTCGGGCGCGCAGCCTGATCGACGATGATCCGGCCGCAGCCGTCTCGCTGGCCGAACTCGCCGAGGTTGCCGGGCTGAGCCGGTTCCAGCTGCTGCGTGCGTTTTCCAAGGCAACCGGGCTGACGCCGCACGCGTACCTCTTGCAGCGACGCATCCATCTGGCTCGCGCGCTGATTGCCCAGGGCAAGGCCCTGGCCGATGCGGCCGCCGCCAGCGGCTTTGCCGACCAGAGCCACATGACGCGGATGTTCGTGCGCCAGTACGGCGTGTCGCCGCGCGCCTATGCAGCCGTGGTGAGCTGAGCTGCAATTTCATTCAAGACTCGATGCGCCGGCCCGGCTAGCCTGCTGCTTTTCCATGGCGGGGGCTGCGCATGCCGGGCAAGCGGGGAAGCTATCTAGGGTATTGCTATCTGACCCTTGCGATGGTGCTGGTTGGCAGCACCGTGATTGCAAGCAAAGTCATTGCGTCCGGCCTGCCGCCGTTCACGGCCACCGCGCTGCGGTTCGCGATCGCCTTGCCTTGCTTGCTGGGCGCGTTGCGGCTGACCGGGGCGTCGTGGCCAAGGCCGCGCGGCCGTGACCGGATCACGCTGGTGGTGCAGGCGGCGGCGGGCAGCGTGGGCTATATGACGCTGCTGATCTCCGGTCTGCGGCTGACCTCGGCCGCGGATGCTGGCGTCATCATTGGTACGCTGCCCGTGGTATCGGCGGTGATTGCGATCCTGCTGCTTGGCGAGCGGCCCCATCGTTTCCTCATGCTCGCGATCGGGCTGGCCACGGCTGGGATTGTCATGGTTGCCTTTCCTTCCGGCGCCGGCAGCGGGCATTCCCTGCTCGGTAACGCGCTCGTCCTGGGAGCCGTAGTGTGCGAGGGGCTGTTCATCCTGCTCAACCGGCGGCTGGACCAGGCGATTGCGCCACTCGCGCTATCAGCGGTCATGTGCGGCATCGGGCTGGTCGCATCCGCGCTGTTTGCTGTGTTCGAGGCGCCGTGGACTTTGGCGTTTTCCACGCAGGCGGTGGCTGCGGTGATCTACTACGCAATCGTGCCAACGGTCAGCGGATTCCTGCTGTGGTACGCAGGTTCGGCGCGCACGAGCGGCAGCGAGGCAGCGCTGTTTACCGCGCTTGCGCCAGTGTCGGCGGTTGTGCTGGCGGCGGTGTTGCTGGGCGAGCGGGTCAGCGTGGCCCAGGTGGCCGGGGTCGGTTGCGTGCTCCTGGCTGTGGCAAGCCTGCTACTGGTGCGGCCGGCAAGCCAGGACGCGGTGCAGGGTCCTTGAGCGCAATCATTGCGCTGCGCGCGTTGTGCCGTTGATACAGCTGCGCGCGCCTCGGCAGGATTTGCGCAGCGGCGGAACCGCCGCCGGCGATTTCCGGCGGCGCTCGCGGTATGGCGCGTGGAGCATTCCGGTCTTGCGCCGCGCGGCTTGTCGAGCACGTGCCTTCCCGGAAAGTGCCATGACCGGCGCGTAGCCGCACCTGCGCGCGCTCCGGCTGCCCGGCGCGAGGCACTGTCAATCCGCAAACAGAAGCAATTTCTCCCCTTAATTGCGCCTTTTCGCCCGATCGGCCCAATGCGTAAATGGCCCGCATTAAACGCCTAGGGAAGCCATTCCATGTGCCATATCGCAGACAAAGTGCCCCGCGAACGGACGCGCCGGGCCGTCGCTCACTCTCGGCTGCAGGGCGCGTGGGCAAAGCGCCTGGCGATGCCGCTGGCCGGCTCGGCAGCCTTGCTCGCGCTGGCGGGTTGTGCCCAACTGCCTGCCACTGCGACGGCGGACGCGCCGGCGCCGCAGAGCACGATTGTGAGCTTCGTGATCCCGCCCGATGCGCTTGGCGCGCGCGATGCGCAACTCGCGGCCGTGCTTACCAAGGCCGGCGCGCTGGCGGCCCGGCAGAAGCAGCCGGCGACCATTGTCGTCACCGCGCTCGGCCAGGACTTGCCCTACCTCAACCAGGCGATCTGGAAAGGCGTACCGGCACAGCGCACCACTGCCGTCCACCTCGAGAACCTGACGGCCGGCACGAGCCAGCCGTACAGCGTGACGATCAAGACGGCGCAATCGCAGTAGCACCGCGACAACACTGCAATAACACCGCAACAAGGAGCTGCAGCCGATGCACCGCCTCATCCTGTTTGCCGTCAGCCTGGCGCTGGCCATGCCGGCCCTTGCCACCGAGCCTGGCGCCGATGTCCGTCCTGCCTTGCCGGCAGCCGCACCGGCGGCGGACAAGGTTTATCCACCGCTGCCAACCCTGGCCATGTTGCCGCCCGCGAGCGGCAGTGACGAGCTCAGCGCGCCGCGCGTGGGACACACCGCCAGGGCCCGGATCAAAGCGCTGCCCGCGCCGGAACGCAAGAGCCTCGCGCCGGTGGTGCGGCTGGTGGTTTCGGACACCTCGCGTGCGTACCTGGACACCATTGGACGTCAGCTCGACCTGGCCCTGCAGCAGTCGTCCCCGCCCGGGTCGGCTGAAGATCATCGCCAACGTCTGGCAAGCGAGGGCATCAATCGTGTCCGTTAACACCCATACGAAGGCAGCCCGCCTGCGCCCGCACCGCGGGCATGCCGGCACGCTCGCGGGCAGCTTGCCGGCGGTTTCGCTGTTGCTGCTGATGATGTTCCATGGTGCGGCCCGCGCGCAGGATTGCTTCGAGCAAGCGGGCACCTACCAGGGCGTCAATCCCTCGGTGCTGCGTGCCATCGCGTGGTTCGAGTCGAAGGGCGATCCCGCCGCGGTGAACCGCAATGCGAACGGGTCGATCGACGTTGGGCAGTTGCAGATCAACTCGGTGCATTTCAACGACCTGGCACGCCACGGCGTGCCGAGCCGCGCGCTGACCGACTCGTGCGTCAACGTCTATGTCGCTGCCTGGCTGCTAAAGCAAAAGATGGTGAGGCATGGCAACACCTGGCGCGCCATTGGCGCCTACCACTCCGAATCGCCGGGGCAGCGCGACGCTTACGCGCGCAGCATCCAGCGAATCCTGGTGGCCTGGGGCGAGCTGCCGTCGGCCCGCTAGCGCATGGGTAGTGCATGGGTAGCGCATGGGAGCGGGCCGCATCGGCCCTTGCTATCATGCGTGCCATGCAGCCCGACATCACCATCCTCCACACCGAATACGAGATCACCGCGATCCGCGCGCAAGGCGCGGGCGGGCAAAACATCAACAAGGTGTCCAACGCGGTGCACCTGCGCTTCGATGTCCGCGCCTCGTCGCTGGAGGAAGGGCACAAGGCGCGGCTGCTGCAACTGCATGACCACCGCATCACGCGCGACGGCGTGGTCGTGATCAAGGCGCAGCAACACCGCAGCCTGGAGATGAATCGGGAAGAGGCGGTGCAGCGCCTGCACGACCTGGTGCGCAGCGTGGCTACGCCGCCGCGCACGCGCCGCCCCACGCGGCCCACCTTCGGCTCGAAGATGCGGCGCCTCGAGGGCAAGAGCCAGCGCAGCCAGGTCAAGGCGCAACGCGGCAAGGTGGTGGACTAGGCGCGACGCTCAGGCGGCCAGAGGCAGGCGCACCGTCAGCGTGACGCCGCGCCCGCCGATGCCCGGGCTCAGGCTTACCTGGCCTTGCGCCGTCAGCACGATCTCCTTGACGATGGCAAGCCCCAGGCCACTGCCTTCCTGGTTCGGCAGCGCGTTGCGGTAGAAACGATCGAATATCTTGGGCCGCGCTTCTGCGGGAATGCCAGGACCGTTGTCGCTCACCGCGAGGACGGCACTGTTCGCCTCGAGGGTCAGGGCCACGGTGACCTGGCCTTGCGCCGGCGTGTAGCGGATCGCGTTGTCGACCAGGTTCGATACCACGGCTGCCATCATCCACTCGTTGACGCTCACCCGTGCACTGTCGACCGCCAGCTCGGCGCCCAGGTCTATACCCTTGCGCTGCGCCAGCACCACCATGTCTTCCAGCACGTTGGTCACCAGCGGCACCAGGTCCGCGCCTTGCTGCGCGGCACCGGCACTGCGCGCGGCTTCCGCCTGCGACAGCAGCAACAGCTTGTTGGCCAGGTTGGTCATGGCCTGTGTGCTGGTCTCCATCGAGCCGAGGATCTCGCGCAGCCTGGCTTCATCGTCCACCCGCGCGGCAAACTCCAGCTGCGCTCCCAGCACCGCGAGCGGCGTGCGGATCTGGTGCGCGGCATCGGCAATAAAGCGCTTTTGCTGGCGCACATATTCGTTCAGGCGCTGGATGCATTGGTTGATCGCCTCGACAATGGGCCGCAACTCCTGCGGCAGGTCGATTGCGCTCACCGGTACCAGATCCATCGGGTCGCGTCCCGCCACTTCGTCTTTCACGCGCAGCAGCGGGCTCAGCTCCACCGTGAGCCCGATCATCACCAGCCCCACGGCCAGCACCAGCATCACCACTTCGCGCAGCAGCGCCGGCATGCGCAGGCTGCGAACCAGCTCGTGGTTGCCGATCAGTGTCTGCCCCACGGTGACGGTGACCTTGCGGGCCTCGCCGGAGTCGAACATCGTGCGGGTGGCTTGCACTACCCGCACTGGCTGCGACTGGAAACGGGAAGAGTAGAACACCGGGCTGGCGGCACCCGCCATCGGTGGCTGCTCAAAGCGCGGATTGCCGGCCAGGATCCGGCCGCGATCGTCGACCACGTTGTAGAAAACGTGGTCGCCATAGGGCGAGTCGAACAGGGACAGCGCCGACGGTGGCACCTGCACCGTGATGCGTCCGTCCGCCCACGCGATGTGGCCCGCGATGACGTCGGCCGAAGCTTGCAGCGCGCGGTCTTGCACGCGGTTTGCGGTATCGGCCGCACTCAGGTAGGCGGCATAGCTGCTGATGCCCACAAAGCCCGCCAGCGGCACCAGCAGCCATAGCAGCAACCGTACGCGCAGGCTGTGGATCATTGCTTTTGCTGCAGCAGGTAGCCCAGGCCGCGCAGCGTCATGATGGTGGCCTGGCAGCCCTCGAGCTTCTTGCGGATGCGATGGATATAAATCTCGATGGCGTCCTCGCTAGCCTCCTCGTCGAGCGAATACACGCCCGACATGAGGCTCGCCTTGGACACGGTCTTGCCGAGCCGCATCATCAGGATTTCCAGTGCGGTGTGCTCTTTCAGGCGCAGCGAAAGCAGCTCGCCCGCGACATAGAACTGCCGCGTGTCGGTGTTGTAGGTGAGGTCGCCGCAAGCCAGTTCGGCTTGCTTCTCCCCGGTCTGCCGCCGCGCCAGGGCTTTGATGCGCGCGACCAGTTCCCGCACTTCGAAAGGCTTGACGAGGTAGTCGTCGGCGCCCAGGCCCAGGCACTCCACTTTTTCGTCGATCGACGCGCTTGCCGTCACCACCAATACCGGCACGTTGTTGCGGCGCGCGCGCAGCCGGCGCAATACGCTCTTGCCGGCCAGGCGCGGGATCTGCAGGTCTAGCAGCACCACGTCGTAGCTCTGCGTCTGCAGCAACTGATCGGCGTACTCGCCGTCCAGCGCGGTATCGACCATGAAGCGCTCTTCCTTCAGCAGCCTCGCTAGCCAGTGGATGAGCGAAGCGTTGTCTTCGATCAGCAATACCTTCATGAACCGCTCTGGTGAGGACCTACTGTTGCCGGGGTCTCCTTTTACCACTGCCCGCCACGCCGCAGACACAGCACCGCATCGGGATATTCCCTGAGATGCGGCGAAAGCTGCGTGAAGGTTTGCGCTGCCTAGAATGCTTCGAACCCCGCGCTGTGGCCCCGGCGAGCGCGGAGGCACGCCGTAACCAGAGCCCAATCATGCCCCGGCCACCAAGACCTGGCGCCAGCAAAACAAGGGAGACAAAGATGAATGCATACAGGAAGGGCGCGCTTGCCATGGCCTCCGCAGCACTTGCGGCACTTGCAGCTGCGCACACGGCGCAGGCGGCCGATGGAAAGCTGTCGATCATGGTGGGCGGCGCGACCAAGATCATCTACCTGCCGGCCAGGCTGACCGAGCAGCTGGGCTACTTCAAGGAGGAGGGGCTCGATGTCGAGATCCTCTCGCAGCCGGCCGGGGTCGACGCCGAAAACGAACTGCTGGCCGGCGCGGTGCAGGGCGTGGTGGGCTTCTACGATCACACCATCGATCTGCAGAGCAAGGGCAAGGAAGTGGAGGCCGTGGTGGTGTTCGGCAAGGTGCCGGGCGAGGTGGAGATGGTGGCCACGCGTGCGGCCGGCCAGATCAAGAGCATGGCCGATGTGAAAGGCAAGACGCTCGGTGTGACGGGCCTGGGCTCGTCGACCAACTTCCTGACGCAGTACCTGGCCTTCAAGGCGGGTGTGGCGCCCAGCCAGTACACGGTGCTGCCGGTCGGCGCCGATAACAGTTTCATGGCCGCGATCCGCCAGAGCCGCATCGATGCCGGCATGACCACCGAGCCCACCATCTCGCAATTGCTCAAGACCGGTGAGGCGCAGGTGCTGGTCGACATGCGCACGGCCGAGGGTACCACCCAGGCGCTGGGCGGGCTCTATCCGGCCTCCAGCCTTTATATGCAGCGCACCTGGGTGGAAGGACACAAGGAGCAGGTGCAGAAGCTGGCGCGCGCCTTCGTCAAGACCATGCGCTTTATCAAGACCCACAGCGCTGAGGAGATCGCGCAGAAGATGCCCAAGGACTACTACGGCAATAACCGCGAGCTCTACGTCAAGGCCCTGGGCGCCTCGCTGCCCATGTTCACCGACGACGGCAGAATGCCCGCCGGCGGCCCCGAAACGGTGCTCAAGGTGCTCGCCTCGTTCGATCCGACGGTCAAGGGCAAGCACATCGAACTGGGCCGCACCTTTACCAACGAGTTCGTCGACCGCGCCGCCAAGTGAGGCGCCAGGCGAACAACCGGTTCGCGCCGCCGGCGCGCGCGCACTGCAAGGAAACCTCATGACCAATACCATGCCGCAAGATGCGCCGGCCATCGAATTCGAGCGCGTCTCCTGCCGCTTCATCGCACCCGATGGCACTGCCACCGTGGCGTTGCGCGACTTCTCCATGTGTGTGGGCAAGGGCGAGTTCGTCGCCATTGTCGGGCCGACGGGATGCGGCAAATCGACCACACTGAGCCTGATCACCGGCTTGCTCAAGCCGAGCACCGGCGAGGTGCGCCTGATGGGCAAACGCGTGACCGGCATCGATCCGCGCATCGGCTTCGTGTTCCAGGCCGATGCGGTCTTCCCGTGGCGCTCGGTGCTGCACAACGTGGCGGGAGGGTAGATGTTCTGCTGAG
>NZ_JBXAHA010000018.1:134377-138168 GCF_058794615.1 Cupriavidus sp. GW823-FHT07A04 | reverse complement strand
CCGGCCCTTTTTCCCTCCCCCCCCCCCGCGACCAGGCCTATGGCCTGGCCGAGGAATGGGTGCGCAAGGTCGGCCTGGCCAAGTTCAGCAACCACTACCCGCATCAGTTGTCGGGCGGCATGCGCAAGCGCGTGGCGCTGGCGCAGACCTTCATCAACAACCCGCAGATCCTGCTGATGGACGAGCCATTCAGCGCGCTGGACATGCAGACCCGCACGCTGATGCAGGACGAGCTGCTGCAGCTCTGGTCGCAGAACGCCGGCTCGGTGGTGTTCGTCACGCACGACCTGGAAGAAGCCATCGCCATGGCCGACAGGGTCTTCGTGCTGAGTGCGCGTCCGGCCACCCTCAAGCGTGTCTATGAGATCGACCTGCCACGCCCGCGCGTGACTTCGGAGATCCGCTACGAAAAGCACTTTGTCGAACTGTCGCGCGAGATCTGGGCCGATCTGCGCGAAGAAGTCCACATCGACTGATGCCGCGCCGCCAACCGTAGCCAATGCCAACGCCAATGCCAATACCAATGAATATGGAAGCAAACACGGCCCTTGCCGACGAACTCGACGTCTTTGAACGGGAAGCCAGGCTAGCCATGCGCCGGCGCCGCCAACTGATCATCACCCTGCGCATTGCCTTGCTGGTGGTGGCGCTGGGCGGTTGGGAGCTGGCGGGGCGGCTGCACTGGATCGACCCGTTCTTCTTCTCCATGCCCTCGCTGATTGCGGAGCAGATCTATGACTGGTTCGTCAACGGCACCTCGCAGGGCCCGCTGCTGGAGCAGGTGGCGGTCACGCTGGAAGAGACCGGGCTGGGCTTCCTCATCGGCTCGGTCGCCGGCGTGATCTGCGGCATCGTGCTCGGGCGCAACAAGCTGCTGGCCGATGTGTTCAGCATCTACATCCAGATTGCCAACTCCATTCCACGCGTGGTGCTGGGCTCGATCTTCGTGATCGCGCTGGGCCTGGGCATGGCCTCCAAGGTGGCACTGGCGGTGGTGATGGTGTTCTTCGTGGTGTTCGGCAATGCCTTCCAGGGCGTGCGCGAAGCCGACCGCTACCTGATCGCCAATGCGCAGATCCTCGGCGCGTCCAAACGGCAGCTGACCTTCGCCGTGGTGGTGCCGTCGGCGTTGAGCTGGATCCTGGCCAGCCTGCACGTCAGCTTCGGCTTCGCGCTGGTCGGCGCCGTGGTGGGCGAGTTCCTGGGTTCCAAGCAGGGCATCGGCCTGCTGATCGCCACGGCGCAGGGCGCCTTCAATGCCAGCGGCGTGTTCGCCGCCATGATCGTGCTGGCGGTGGTGGCGCTTGCCGCGGATTTCTTGCTGACCACGCTGGAAAACCGCCTGCTTAAATGGAAGCCGGGCAACCTGGCCTGACCTTACGTCGCGGCGGCACAGCGCAATAGCGCTACGCACGCGCCGGGACGCCATCTCCCTTGCCCACGCCGACTCCCCGTCGGGGTGGGCCTTTTTACTTGGTTCGCCGGACTTCCTGCGAGCGCCCGCCCTCTCCCCCGGCCCCTCCCACAAGTGGGAGAGGGGAGCAGACCAGTGGCATTGAACGGAGCCGACGGAAGGGCCAACACCGCACGCCATCACGACGGCAGTCTCTTCCTCTCACCCCAGCCCATCTCTCACAAGTGGGAGATGGCGGCACACTTGAAGCACGGAAGAAGCACGGAACGATGCCGCCAGGCGAAAAAAACCCGGCTTGTGGCCGGGACAAGGAAAGTTCGGAGCCAGGCCCGCGCCGCCAGGCGCAGGCCGATGCAACGGGGGTCAGAAGCGCGTGCGCATGCCCACCGCGAATTCGCTCTGGTGCGCGAAGCCGTTCGATTGCGCGGCGTGATAGCCGTGCTGCAGGAACATGTAGTCGGCCGCGAGGTAGACCTCGGTGCGCTTCGAGAAGTGGTAGAAGATCGAGCCGTACACCGTGTTCTTGCGGCCGCTGTCGGTCGCGGTGGAGCCAGCGGTGTTGCCATAAGCATTGATGGTGAAGCCGTCGGCATTCAGGGCGGCGTGGCCGGCCTTCATCATCTGGTAGCCGATCTCATAGTCGAAGGCGCCTGCCGGGTCGATCTTGAGCGACACAGTGTAGGCGTCGTCCTTGCGCTGGCCCAGCGCGCCCTGCTCCGCGGTGTAGTGGAAATAGCCCGCGCTGGCGCGCACGATGCCCCACACATAGTTGCCGCCAGCCGAATAGGTTCGGTTGCGCTGGCCATTCACGTTGGCCTGCGTGAAGAAGCTCGAGACGTGGAAGTTCCCGCCGTTGTAGCCCAGGGTGACCGTCTCCGTGGTGTTGCGCGACGGCGCGCCCGGCACTTCGCCGAACTGGTAACCCGCGCCGGCGGTCAGGCCGTTGTCGAACAGCTTCTTCCACACCACGCCGTTGTCCATGCGCGTGCCGGTGGCGCTGCCCGCGTAGAACACCAGCTGCTTGAAGTTGTTGTTGTTGGTGTAGCCGCCTTCCTCGGTCGTGATCGCGGCCGGGCCGTAGGGGTCTCCATAGAGGCCCGAAGCCATCGGGTCGCGCCCGAGTGCATTCTGGCGGCCAAAGGTCAGCTTGCCGAAGACATCGCTGTTGATGCCGACCCAGGCGTCGCGGTTGAACAGCACGCCGGGGGTGTCCATCGCGCCGTTGTAGCTCTGGAATTCGCTCTCCAGCTTGAAGATCACCTTGGTGCCGAAGCCGATGTCTTCCGCTCCAGTCAGGCCCCAGCGGTTGCCGCTGAACCACGCCGGCTGGTGGTAGCCGGTGAGGCGGTCACCCTTGGCGTCGGCGTTGCTGATGGTGCTGATGGTGGTGTCGATGAGGCCATACAGCGTCACGTTCGATTGCGCGTTGGCGTGGCCGGCAAAGGCCGCGCCGATTGCCAGCGCGAGGGCTGTGGTTTTGGTTTGGGCTTTCAAGTTGATCTCCTCGGGGCTCGCTAGTCTTGTCGATGAATCCGGCTGCTCGGGGGCGGGACGCGTGTCCCGGCCATGAGAGAAGCCCCTGCATCGTAGGCATGGCAAGCCTTCATCCAGCTTTCCCGCCGTTGCGCGGCTGGCTCAGGGAAAATACCGAGGAGACCCGGCAGGGCTGGCGTTCAGCCGCTTGTTCAGGCGCTTGCCGCCCGCATTGCAAACGCAGCCGCAGCGGCCGGCGCGCTCAGTGCGGCCGGCGTTCCGTTGGCTTGCGCTTGCGCGCAGGTGCGGGTACGGGCGCCGGCTGATCCTGCGCCCGCTGCTGTTCGGCTGCGCCGCGCAGCAGCCAGCTGATCAACTGCTTGGATTGCTGGATGCGCAGGCGGCGTCCCTTGGCGTTATCTTCGAGATAGTCCGTCGACAGGTGGAACAGGTAGGACACCACGTAGCCGCAGAGGTCGTCGACGATGGGGCGCGACAGGCCCGGGCAGAGCGCCAGCCTCTCGATGTCTTCCGCCATCTCGCCGGCGATATCCGCCAGCACCTGGCGCACCGCTTCGCGCAGCGCCGGCTGCGGGCCGGTGCTGCCGCACACGCCGACAAAGAAGGCGTCGGGGTGGGCATCGGCGTAGGCGAAGAAGGCGTCGCAGGCGCGGGTGGCGACCTCGCCCGGGTTGTCCTGCGCCACCGCCCAGCGCACCGCGCGCAGCATGGGCCGCAGTTCGTTGCCGACCTCGGCCACGGCGCTCAGCGCCAGGTCTTCCATGTCGCGGAAGTGGCGATAGAAGGTATTGGGGTTCAGCCCCGCTTCGCGCGCGAGCTCGCGCAGGCCGAGGCCTGCGAAGCTGGGGCCGGGGTGCGCCCGGAAGCGCACCGAGGCGGATCG
>NZ_JBXAHA010000018.1:80356-134367 GCF_058794615.1 Cupriavidus sp. GW823-FHT07A04 | reverse complement strand
GCCTGGCTGCCGCCAGGCCCAGCGCCGCGTCGATCAGTTTGCGTTTGCCGCCGGCAACGTCTTCCATGGTGTGAGGCAAAAAAGTTAAGGCCGGGATACACCGGCTTGAATACGCCGGCTAGAGCGAATCCGGTTTGGAATTGACACTCGGTCTACATTCGTCTACTTTGCTGCAAAAGTAGACGGTTGTCTACGTCGACTTGCAGGGATAGCCTTGTACGTCATGTACGTCATGTACGTCATGCACCCGGCAGAAAACAGAAAAACGAACAAGAGACACAAGGCGGCGCCTGAGCCCCTTGGCCCAACCCCGGCGTTTCGCCCGCCGACTACCATCTGGTGACCTGAACATGCAGCGCGCCTCCACTCCCGCCTCCGCCGCTCCGGCCGCAATCTCGGCAACCGCAGCAACCATTCCGGCGGCGCAGCCCGCACGCTCGCTCGAACCTATCCCGCGCGACCCGGGCTGGCCGCTGGTTGGCAACCTGTTGCAGGTCACGCCGGGCAAGGTCGGGCAGCACCTGCTGGCGCGCAGCCGCGCCTTCGATGGCATTTTCGAACTGGATTTCGCCGGGCGCCGGGTGGCGTTCGTGAGCGACGCCGCGCTGGTGGGCGAGCTGTCGGATGGGCAGCACTTTCGCAAGATCGTCGGGCCGCCGCTGTCGTACCTGCGCGACCTGGCTGGCGACGGCCTGTTCACCGCGCATGCCGAGGAAGAGAACTGGGGCCGTGCTCACCGCATCCTGATGCCCGCCTTCAGCCAGCGCGCGATGAAGGGCTACTTCGACGTGATGCTGCGCGCGGCCAACCGGCTGGTCGACAAGTGGGACCGCCAGGGCGCCGACACCGACATCCCGATCGCCGACGACATGACCCGGCTCACGCTGGACACCATTGCGCTGTCAGGCTTCGGCTATGACTTCGATTCGTTCTCGCGCGAGCAGCTCCATCCCTTTATCGACGCCATGGTCGGCGCGCTCGAGGAGGCCATGGGCAAGCTCACGCGCTTTGCGCTGCAGGACAAGTTCATGCACAAGGCGCACCGCAAGTTCGCCGACGATATCCAGTACATGCGAGAGCTGGTGGATGACGTGGTGCGGCAGCGCCGCGCCGCGGCCGGCAAGAACGCCGGACAGCCGCCCGCGCACGACCTGCTCAACCTGATGCTGGAGGCGCGCGACCCCGATACCGACCAGCGCCTGGACGACGTGAACATCCGCAACCAGGTCATCACCTTCCTGATCGCGGGGCACGAGACCACCAGCGGCCTGCTCACGTTCGCGCTGTATGAGCTGCTGCGCCATCCCGGCGTGCTGGCGCAAGCCTATGCCGAGGTGGACGCGGTGCTGCCGGGCGACGCGCCGCCGGTCTATGCCGACCTGGCGAAGCTGCAGGTGATTGACCGCGTGCTCAAGGAAACGCTGCGCCTGTGGCCCACGGCGCCCGCCTTTGCGGTGGCGCCATTCGAGGACACGGTGATCGGCGGGCGCTACCTGATCCGCAAGGATCGGCGCGTCTCGGTGGTGCTCACCGCGCTGCACCGCGACCCGAAAGTGTGGGCCGATCCGGAGACCTTCGACATCGACCGCTTCCTGCCCGAGAACGAGGCCAGGATCCATCCCCACGCCTACAAGCCGTTCGGCAATGGCGAGCGCGCCTGCATCGGCCGCCAGTTCGCGCTGACCGAAGCCAAGCTCGCGCTGGCCCTGATGTTGCGCAATTTCCAGTTCAGCGATCCGCACGATTACCAGTTCCGCATCAAGGAAACGCTGACCCTGAAGCCGGATGCGTTCACGCTGCGTGCACGGCGGCGCCGGGCGCATGAGCGCATTGCTGCCGCGGCTGCGCCCGGCGCTGCCAGCGCGCAGTCGCAAGCCCCGGCGGTGCGCGGCAACGGCCAGCCCCTTGCTGTGCTGTGCGGCTCCAGCCTGGGCACCGCGCGCGAGCTGGCCGAGCAGATCCACGCCGGCGCGCTGGCGGCCGGCTTTGCCGCCACGCTGCGCGACCTGGACGAAGCCGTAGGCGCCTTGCCCACCGATGGGCTTGCCGTGATCGTGGCGGCGACCTACAACGGGCGCGCACCCGATTCAGCGCGACGCTTCGAAGCGATGCTCGATAGCGGCGATGCCGGCGGCTACCGCGCAGAAGGCCTGCGCTTTGCGTTGCTAGGCTGCGGCAATTCGCAATGGGCCACGTACCAGGCATTCCCCAAGCGGCTGCACGACTTCTTCAGCGCGGCCGGCGCGGCGCCTTTGCTCGCGCGGGGCGAGGCGGATGGCAATGGCGACTTCGACCAGGCTGCGGAGTCGTGGCTCGCCGCGCTGTGGCAATCGCTGCAGGCGCTGCGCGTGGAGCAGGGCGCGGCACCCGATGCGGCGGGCGCCAGCCAGATCGCGGTGCGGCTGCGCGATATCGCCACCATCCGTGCCAGCACGCTGCCGCCGTCGACGCAGGCCTTCACGGTGCTGGCCAACACGGAGCTGGTGAACGATCCGGCGGGGCTGTGGGACTTCGCGCTGGAAGCGCCGCGCACCGCCACGCGCGACATCCAGCTGCGCCTGCCGGAAGGCGCAAGCTACGCGAGCGGCGATCATCTTGCGGTGTATCCACAGAACCATCCCGCCACCGTGCGGGACCTGTGCGAGCGGCTCGATCTCGATCCCGACGCCATGGTGACGCTGTCCGCCGCGCCTGGCTGCGCCGCGCGCGGGCTGCCACTGGACGAGGCATTGCCCTTGCGCGAACTGCTGACGCATTTCATCGAGCTGCAAGACGTGGTGTCGCGCCAGACGCTGCGCACGCTGCTGCAATACACACGTTGCCCGTTCACGCGTGCGGCGCTGGAGCGGCTCGGCTCGGACCACGCGCAAGAGGGCTACGCGGCGCGCGTGGCGTCGCAGCGGCTGGGGCTGGTGGATGTGCTGGTCAGCCACCCCGCCATCGCGCTCACGCTGCCGGGCCTGCTGGCTTGCACAGTGCCGATGCGGCCGCGCTTCTATTCCATCGCGTCGTCGCCCCTGGTCGCACCGGACGTGGCGACGATCACGGTCGGCACCGTGTGGTCGCCCGCGCTTTCGGGGCGCGGCATGTTCCGTGGCGTGGCATCCACCTGGCTGCAAGGACTCGCACCTGGCGCGGTGGTGGCGGCCGCGATCCGCACGCCCAACCCGGCCTTCGCGCCCGATCCCGACCCGGCGCGGCCGATGATCCTGGTCGGGCCAGGCACGGGCATCGCGCCGTTCCGCGGCTTCCTGGAAGAGCGCGCGGCGCAGAAGGCCGCCGGACAGGCGGTAGCCGCCAGCCAGTTTTATTACGGCTGCCGCCATCCCGGGCACGACTGGCTGTACCGCGATGACGTCGCACGCTGGCAGGCCGAGGGCGTGGTGCAGGCGCATGCGGCTTACTCCACTACCGCCGCTGCGGACCAGCGCTATGTGCAGCATCTGCTATGGCGCGATCGCCAGGCCATTTGGGCAATGCTGCAGGACGGCGCCACGATCTATGTGTGCGGCGATGGCCGGCAGATGGCGCCGGCGGTTCGGCGCACGCTGATCGAGATCGCGGCGCAGCAGGGCGGCATGAGCGAGGCCGCGGCCTCCGACTGGCTGGCAGGCATGGTGGCGCAGGGACGTTACCGCCAGGACGTGTTCAACTAGCCCAGCCAGGAGCGAGTTGGCAGGATTCTGCGGATCATTGTCAGCCACCACGCTCGCGCTTTTCGTACGCTCGGTGCCATCCCCGTCTCTTCCTCACCGGAGCGCCCGATGGCACGTCCCGCGATGTCCCAAGCCCGGGTCCTGGCAATCTGCCAGGCCCTGTTCACCTCGGCGCTGTCGGTCGACCTGACCCTGACCGGGCTGGTCGGCTACACGCTCGCGCCCGACAAGGCGCTGGCCACGCTGCCGTTCGCGCTGATCACGGTGGCGTCGGCGCTCACCGCCATCGCGGCCGCTTTCCTGATCGAGCGGCTGGGGCGCCGCATCGCTTTTTCGCTCGGCGGGCTCGCGTGCTGCGCAGGCGGGCTGGTGTCGGTGTGGGCCATCTCGCACCATGACTTCGTGGCGTTCTGCGTGGGCACGGCGCTGGTCGGCGTGTTCCAGGCGTTCGCGCGCTTCTACCGGCTGGCCGCGGCGGACGCCGCCGCGCCTGTGGATAAGCCGCGCGCCATTTCCACCGTGCTCACCGGCGGCGTGGTGGCCGCCGTGTGCGGGCCCGCCATCGCCGCGTGGAGCAGCGACCTGATGGTGGCGCAGCCCTTTGCCGGATCGTATGCGGTGGTCGCGGTGTTCGGCATGGCCACGGTCCTGCTGCTGGCCCTTGGCTACCGCGAGCCAAAGGCGCACGCAGGCGCGGCGGCGGCCGATCATGGCGCCGCGGCGTTGCCCGCGCGCCCGCTCGCCGAGATCGCGCGCCAGCCGGTGTTCCTGGCGGCGTTTGCCAACAACGGCATCGGCAACGCCGTGATGATGTTCGTGATGACTGCCACGCCGATTGCCGCGGTGGCATGCAGCCATACCATCACGCAGGGCGCGCAGATCATCGAGTGGCACCTGGTGGGCATGTACGCGCCGTCCTTCTTCTCCGGCTGGCTGCTGCAGCGTTTTGGGCGCGGGCCGATGTTGATGTGCGGCATCGCGCTCGCTGCAATGGGTTCGCTCGTGGCCCTGGCCTCGACGGCGTTGCCAGCCTTTTATGTCGCCTTGTTGTGCCTTGGCATTGGCTGGAACTTCATGTTTGTCGGCGGCACCACGCTGCTGGCGGAAAGCTACCGGCCCGCCGAGCGCGCGCGGACCCAGGCGCTGGCCGAATTCTCCGCCGCCGCGCTGACCGCGCTGGCCACGCTCGCGGCCGGGCAGGTGCTGTACCGCTATGGCTGGCAGGCCGTCAACCTCGCCGTGCTGCCAGCGCTGGCGGTGGCGCTGCTGGTCACGCTAGGCTGGCGGCGCGGCACGCCGCGCGCGGCGGTGCTGGCCGGATAAGCGCCGGCGCCGGTATGATCGGCGGCAACCGCACTAGCGCACTAGCGCACTCGCGCACGCACACTCTCGCCCTGGGTCACCGTCCATGCCTGCCAGCCATCCCTTGCCGAATGATCCGCCGCGCATCGTCGTGCTCGTCGCGCCGGACCCGGCGCAGGAACTCGACGTGACCGGGCCCAGCGCGGTCTTCGGCCATGCCAACCGGCTCCCCGGCCGGGCCTCGCCGGCCTACGACATCCGCATTGCCAGCGTGCGCGACGACGGCCTGGTGTGCACCGAAAGCGGGATCCGGCTGCTGGCCGACGCGCCGTATCATCGCATCGGCGACATGCTGCCCGGGCCGATCGACACCTTGCTGATCGCCGGCGGCTCAGGCCACGCCGCGGCAGCCAACGACGCGCGCCTGATTGACTGGATCCGCGCGCAGGCACCGCGCGTGCGCCGCCTCGGCGCGGTCTGCACCGGCGCGTTCGTGCTGGCGCGCACCGGGCTGCTGGACCGCCATCGCGCCACCACGCACTGGCGCCACGCCGCGCGGCTGGCGCAGCGCCATCCGCTGGTACAGGTGGACCCGGACCCGATCTGGATCCGCGCGGGCGATCTGTACACCTCGGCCGGCGTGACCGCTGGCATGGACCTGGCGCTGGCCTTGGTGGAGGACGATCTCGGCCATGCCGCCTCGCTGGCCGTGGCGCGCGAACTGGTGCTGTTCCTGCGCCGTCCCGGCAGCCAGGCACAGTTCTCCACGCTGCTGCAGGCGCAGAGCGCGCAAAGCCCGGAGTTGCGCGAATTGCAGGCCTGGATGGCGGAGCACCTGGCGCGCGACCTGTCGGTGCAGGTGCTGGCCGAGCGCGTGGCGATGAGCCCGCGCAACTTCGCGCGCGTGTTCGCGCGGCAGGTCGGCGAGACGCCGGCGCGCTACGTGGAGCGGCTACGTGTGGAAGCGGTGCGCAGGATGCTGGAGGAAGATGGGCGACGCCTGGATGGCATCGCCCGTGCGACGGGATTTGCCAACGCCGACGTGATGCGGCAGGCGTTCCAGCGGCATGTGCAGACCACGCCGGAACGCTATCGGGCAGCGTTCCGGGCGAGGCCAGAGGAGTCCGGCAAGGGCCTCAGGCCTTAGCTTGCAAGGCGGCAATGCGCTGCTCGATCGGCGGATGGCTGGAGAACAGCGACATCCACGACTTGCCACCGGCAATGCCCATCGCCTGCATGTTCTGCGGCAGGCCTTCGGAGTCCAGGCCGCCCAGCCGGCGCAGCGCCGCCACCATCGGCGTGGGGCTGCCCATGAGCTTGGCCGCGCCGGCATCGGCACGGTATTCGCGATGGCGCGAGAAGGTGGCCACGATGATGCTGGCCAGGATGCCGAACACGATCTCGCAAACCACCACCGTGATCATGTAGCCGATGCCGGGGCCGCTCGATTCCTCATCGTTCTTGCGCAGCATCGAATCCACGAAGTAGCCCACCACGCGCGCCAGGAAGATCACGAAGGTGTTGACCACCCCCTGGATCAGCGTGAGCGTGACCATGTCGCCATTGGCGATGTGGGCGACTTCGTGCGCGAGCACGGCCTCCACTTCGTCGTGCGACATGGTTTGCAGCAAGCCGGTGGAAACGGCGACCAGCGAGCTTTTCTTGGTGGCGCCGGTGGCAAACGCATTGGCTTCGCCTTCATAGATGGCGACTTCAGGCATCGGCAGGCCGGCGCGGTCAGCCAGCTTCTGCACGGTCTGCACCAGCCAGACTTCGGTGGCGTTGCTGGGCTGGGTGATGACTTGCGCGCCGGTCGACCACTTGGCGATGGTCTTGGACATCAGCAGCGAGATGAAGGAACCACCGAAGCCCATCAGCGCGGCGAATGCCAGCAGCATGCCGAGGTTGAGGCCGTTGCCGGTGAGGAAGCGGTTCACGCCCAGCAAGCTGGCGGTGAAACTGAGGACAAGCATGACGGCGAGGTTGGTCGCCAGGAAGAGCAGGACGCGTTTCATTTTTTGTGTGAGGAAGTGATCAATGCCATGGTGAAAACAGGGGCGCGCATCGCCAGCACGCGCAGCGCCAAGGCCTGGCGCGCCGCGTGCAGGAGACTAACGACAGGAAAACCGGGAACCTGACTACGAGCGCACGCAAGGCCAGCGCGCGCGGGGGAGGCTCAGGCGTTGGGAGGGCGCTGCTGAAGGGGAAGGTCGGGGTCGGGCATGACGCCCGCGCGGTGCACGGGCGTTGCGCTGCGGGCAAGCCCTGCGGTGAAGCGCGGGGGCGAGGCCGGCAACAGGGATTCGGCGAGGTCGGCGCCGGGCTGCGACGGATCCTTGGCGTCGCCGGCACTGCCAACGTCAACGTCAGCGGGGCCCGGGGCGACAGCGGCATCTTGTGCCAAGGTGCTGCATGAATCCGCCTGCATCGTGTTGCCCACTGCGCACGTGCGCACGCCTGCCCAGCTTTGGAAGGGCATGACGGCAAGCATCAGGAGCAGCAGCAGGAAGCGGATTGCGCGCACAAAAAAATTGGGGTTGGGATCACGTGTCGGGGGATTCGACACGAAATCGAGCAAGGAATTCTACAGGATGCGCCGCCGCGGCATGTTATGGCGAAAGCATCACTCTGCCACGCTCAGCCCAGGATATTCCGCGCGGCGTGCGTACCCCACCACGCCGCTTCCTCGAACACCGACACGCCCGACAGGTCCGCATGGGCAAACAGGATGCGGCCATCGGCCGCGCGCAGGGCCGCGGCGCCGGCATTGCCCAGAAAGCCCGTGCGCGGCGAGGCCATGGCGTGCCCGCGCACCGTGATTTCCACCGCATCCGCGTGGCGCCAGAAGGCGCGCCCGTAGACCGTGCGCAGATCGGTGGTGGCATAGTCCATCAGCTCGGCGGCGCTGGCCTCGGCCAGCCAGCGGCGGGTGTCGGCGAGCGAGCGCGGCGCCGCGCCGGGGCTGGCCGCAACGTCCAGCGGACAGTACGCGGTAAAGACCGTGGCTGCCGGCTTTGCCTGCCGGATCAGTTGATGGGTACTCACCACATAGCCCAGCCCGCGTCCGCCATGCACCACGTTGTCCCACGCCAGCGGCACGCCCGGCGCTTCCGGCGGGAAGCCCTGCAGGCGGAAGCTGGACACCATCCAGGACGCGGTGGGCGGCAGGTGGCGCGCCGGGTCGAAGCCGAATTCGCGCAGCGGCGCCACGCGGGCGGCCACATGCAGGGGCATGGCGCAGATCACGCGGCGCGCGCGGATGCGGTAGAGGCGCGGTGGCCGGGCGCCAACGCCATCCGGCCACCAGGCGCACAGCACCGACACCCCACGGCCCTGCTCCTGCACTTGCAGCGCCATGCCGGGACGGCGCCAGGGCTGGTCGCCAGGTTTGACGCCGCGGTGCGCATCGGTGCGCGCCGAGAGCCGCGTCACCAGCGCGTGCAATCCATCCGGCCAGGTCAGCACGGCGCCGTCGGCCGCATCGCTTGCATGGCCCGCGCGGCTGGCGAAGTAGTACAGGCCGGCCCAGGCCGAGATCAGCTCGTGCCCCGCGCCGTAGTCGTCGCGGCAGCAGTAGTCCACATAGGTGTGCAGGGTGGGCGCGGTAAAGCCTTCGGCCAGCATCCACTGCCGCATGCTTTGCTGGTCAAGCCGGGTCCAGGCCGGGTCTTGCGAGGCCAGCGCCAGCGGGATGGCAAAGGCCTTGCGGCCGTCGCTGCCGCGCGCGCTCTTGAGCTGCTCGACGCGCGCGAGAAAGCGCGCGTGCTGCGCCGCTTCCTCGTCCGGCGCAGCGTCGCCAGGCAGCAGGCCGTCGTGCCACTTGCCATCGAAGAACAGGCGCTCGTCCGGCGCATGCACCAGCGCACGCTCGTCGAACTCGGGCCGCGCGGCGAACGGGTCGCGCTGGATTACGCCGGTGTCGGCCAGCATCTCGCGGATATGCGTGGATTCGGGCGAGGGCAGCGGCAGATAGTGCGCGCCGCGCGGGAAGGCCAGGTCGCCGCCGAAACTCCCGGCTGCCGCGTTGCCGCCGAACTCCGGGCCATCCACCAGCAGGAAATCCTTCAGGCCGCCGCGCGCCAGCTGCCACGCGGCGCTGAGCCCGGCCACGCCACCGCCGAGGATGGCAACGTCGGTCACGATCTCATCCTGCGCGGAAACGGTCGACGGCCAGCTGGCGGCATCGCGCAGCGCGTGGCCCTCGGCCATGCCGGGGCGCAGCACCACGGGCACGGGCTCGCGCAGGCCGACGCCGGCCAGGAAGCGGCTGGCATCGTCGCCCAGGCGATCGCAGCCGGATAGCAAGCCCAGGCCGCTCGCGCCAGCGCCGGCGATCAGGAAGCAGCGGCGGTCCATGCCAGCTCCGATTGCGGGGGATGCAGATCAGCGAATGACATTGCGCCAGTCCTGCTCAAAGTCATGCACCAGCGACTGCTCGTTGAGCCGGTTGGCACGCGCCTCGCGCGGCGCCATGTCGGCGGGGAAGCGGAACATCAGCGCAGTGCTGTCGGCGTCGAGGAATTTGAGCGGCACGGTGTAGCGTGTGGGCGGCGTGTAGTCGCCGCGCTTGCCCGCAACGATGAAGCCCCACTCGCCGAATGACGGCACATAGGCGTGGTAGGGCCAGGTATGCAGGCCCGCCTCGCGCAGCGTGGCGTCGATATCCCAGAACGAGCGCGGCGCAAAGTACGGCGAGGTGGACTGCACCACGGCATAGCCCTTCTGCGCGAGGTGGTGCGACATCAGCTTGTACATCGGCACCGAGTACAGCTTGCCCAGGCCGAAGTTGGACGGGTCGGGCAGGTCGACGATGATGGCGTCGAACATCTCGTTGTGCTGCTCCATCCATTGCGCGGCATCCGCATTGACCACCTGCACGCGCGCGTCCTTGAGCGAGCCCTGGTTCAGCGCCACCAGCGGCTCGCTGCGCGAGAACAGCGTGGTCATGGCGGGGTCGAGGTCGACCAGCGTCACGTGCTCGATGTTCTTGTGCTTGAGGATCTCGCGCACGGCCAGCCCGTCGCCGCCGCCGATCACCAGCACGCGGCGCGCCCACGGCAGCGCCTGCAGCACGGGATGCACCAGCGCCTCGTGGTAGCGGTGCTCGTCGCGCGAGGAGAACTGCAGGTTGCCGTTGATATAGAGGCGCATGTCGTCCTTCCAGCGCGTGATCACCAGGCGCTGGTACGGCGTGCTTTCGCTATGGATGATCTCGTCGCCGAACATGCCGCGCTCGGCCCAGTGGGTCAGCCGCCCCGAGGCCAGAAAGCCACCCGCCAGCAGCACCAGCACCAGCGAGGCGCGCAGCATGCGCGACATCACCGGCTTGAGCTCGTCGCGGAAGATATGGATGGTGACAAGCGCCACGCCCGCATTGAGCATGCCAAACAGAAAGCCGGTGCGCGACAGCCCCAGGCGCGGCGCCAGCACCAGCGGGAACACCAGCGAGACAGCCAGCGCGCCAAGGTAGTCGAACGTCAGCACGCGGCTGACCAGCTCGCCAAAGGCGGTGCGGCGCGTGTTGAGCACCCGCATGACCAGCGGGATCTCCATGCCCACCAGCACGCCAAGCACGAACACCATGGCGTAGAGCGCGGTGCGAAAGGGCGCGGACAGCCAGGCGAACACCACGAACAGGAGCGCCGCGGAGATGCCGCCGAGCAGGCCGATCAGGATCTCGATATCGATGAAGCGCGCCAGCACGTCTTCGTCCTTCACATAGCGCGACAGCCAGGAACCCACGCCCATGGCGAACAGGTAGCAGCCGATGATGGAAGAAAACTGGAGAATGGAGTCGCCCAGCAGGTAGCTGGACAGGGCGCCGGCGATCAGCTCGTAGCCGAGCCCGCAGGACGCCACGATCAACACCGAAAGAACAAGGGTACGGTCGCGCATCGGGGCTAGGGAATCGGGGGTCGGAGAGGAAGCCGGGAAGGAAGCCGGGAGGGCAGGCGTGACGCTCAGGCGAGCCGCCGCGCGATGCGCGCACGCCTGGCAAACCGCAAAAAGTTGTAATGAACCGAAATGGACAACGGATATACTTGGGCGCGAACTGCCAACGATGCTGATATCGCCAATATGGCTTCACGATTCACGGCTCGCTTACTGTTGCGGCAGCCCGGAACACCGTCGTAGAACCAGCCGGAGAACAATCAAGATGCAAGCCATCTACGCCTATGTGCTGCACCTGCTGGCCGGCCTTGCCCTGCTGGCGGTGTTCGTCGGAGTCTACACCAGGATCACGCCGTTTCGCGAGTTCGCGCTGATCCGCCAGGGCAACCTCGCGGCGGCGCTTTCGCTGTCGGGGGCGATGATCGGTTTTTGCTTTACGCTGTCGTCCAGCATCCAGCACAACGACACCTTCCTGATGTTCCTGGTGTGGTCGGTGGGGGCGATGCTGGTACAGGCGCTGGCCTACGCGGGCCTGGCGCGCGCGCTGCCCGACATGGATGCAGCGATCGAATCGAACAACATCGGCATGGGCGGCCTGATGGGCGCTATTTCAGTGACGGTCGGCTTGATCAATGCCGCCTGCCTGTCCTGACTTCCTGAACATGCTGGAACAACGCTGAGAACCTGGGGATTGCCATGAGCATCGGATCGTTCATCAAGAAGCAGTTTATCGACATCCTCCAGTGGACGGAGGACACGGACGGCGTACTGGCCTGGCGCTATCCGATGGAGGATATGGAAATCCAGTACGGTGGCAGCCTGACCGTGCGCGAGTCGCAGATGGCGGTGTTCGTCAACGAAGGCAAGATCGCCGACGTGTTTGGGCCCGGCATGCACAAGCTCACCACGCAAACGCTGCCGGTGCTGACCTACCTGAAGAACTGGGACAAGCTGTTCGAGTCGCCCTTCAAGTCGGATGTGTACTTCTTCAGCACGCGCCTGCAGATCGGCCGCAAGTGGGGCACCGCCCAGCCGATTACCATCCGCGACGCCGATTTCGGCATGGTGCGGCTGCGCGCCTTCGGCCTGTACTCGTACAAGGTGGCCGACGCCGCCAGGTTCTATACCGAGATCAGCGGCACGCGCGCCGAGTACACCCGCGACGAGGTGGAAGAGCAACTGCGCAACCTGCTGATCGCCACCATGACCGCCACGCTGGGCAGCGCCTCGGTGCCCTTCCTGGACATGGCCGCCAACCAGGCGCTGATGTCGCAGACCATCCGCGACAAGCTGGCGCCGGAGTTCGAGCGCTATGGCGTGGCGCTGGATAACTTCGCGGTGACCAATGTGTCGCTGCCGGAAGAACTGCAAAAGGCCATTGACACCCGTATCTCCATGGGCATGATGGGCGATATGGCGAAGTTCACGCAGTACCAGGTCGCCACCTCGATCCCGCTGGCCGCGCAGAACGAGGGCGGCGTGGCCGGCCTTGGCGCCAGCCTGGCGGCCGGCGCGGTGATGGGCCAGGCGATGGCGGGCGGGCTTGGCGCCGCCGCCGGCGTCCAGCCTGCCGCACCCGCTGCGGCAGCGGCGCCGGCCGCAGTGGCCGCACCTGCCGACGATCCCGCCGCACGGCTGCAAAAGCTCAAGGACCTGCTCGACAAGAGCCTGATCTCGCAGGCTGAGTTCGACACCGCCAAGGCCGAGATCCTCAAGAAACTGATCGGCTGAGCGCGCCCTTATCCCTTAAGCATGCAAGAAATCAACTGCCCAAGCTGCGGCGCGCCGGCGGCCTTCCGCTCGTCTGCCGCGGTGATGGTGGTGTGCGAGTTTTGCCACAGCACGCTGCTCAAGGACGCCGACACGGTCAAGGACGTCGGCAAGATGTCCACCGTGCTGGAGGACTACACGCCGCTGCAGATCCACACCTCGGGCCAGTGGGACGGGCAGGGCTTCACCCTGGTCGGCCGCATCCAGCTGCGCTACGACTCCGGCCTGTGGAACGAGTGGTACCTGCTGTTCGACGACGGCAGCGACGGCTGGCTGGCGGATGCCTCCGGCCAGTACATGCTGACCCGGCGCGTCACGGCCGAGCAATCCGCCGCGCAGCTTAACGGCGTGGCGCTGCCGCGCTATGACCAGCTCACGCCCGGCACGCCCCTGTACTTCGACAAGCATCGCTACCTGGCCAGCGACGTGCGCAGCGCGCGCTGCACCGGCGGGCAGGGCGAGCTGCCGTTCACGGTAGGCGCCGGCTGGACCGCGCAGGTTGCGGACTTCCGCGACGAAGGCCGTTTCCTCACGCTCGACTACGCCGATGGCGATCCGCCCGCCATCTATACCGGCCAGGCGGTCACGCTCGACCAGCTCAAATGCCAGCTGCTGCGTGAAGCCGACCAGATCGCCGGCACCGCCGACCGCTACCGCGGCAAAGCCGTGCCGCTGGCCTGCCCGGGCTGCGGCGGCCCGATCGCCTACCGCGCGGGCGTGGCCAGCTTCGTGGTCTGCCCGAGTTGCCACAGCGAGATCGACTGCTCTACCTCCACGGCGCTCGTGCTGGAAAAGCAGCATGAGCTCGATGCGCTCAAGACCAGCCTGGCGCCGGGCGACATCGGCAACATCGACGGCAAGCCGTACACGGTGCTGGGCCTGATGCAGTGCACTGACAACGACGAGGAAGAAGCCTCCACCTGGGTCGAGTATCTGCTGTTCAACGAGCAGCGTGGCCTGATGTGGCTGGTGGAGCAGGACAGCGGCTGGGACCGGGTCGAGGTGCTGGATACCTGGCCGCGCATGGTCTCCGGCACGGCCGCAAGCTACCAGGGCCAGACGTTCCAGCAGGGCTACGACTACGAGAGCGAGGTGCTGTACGCGGCCGGCACCTTCAACTGGCGCGTCAAGGTGGGCGACACCACGCGCCTGACCGAATTCGGCAAGCCGGCGCGCCGGCTCACGCGCGAGACCTCCGGCACGGAGATCGTCTGGACTTTGTCCACCACCGTGGCGCGCGCGCAGCTGGCACAGTGGTTCAAGTCCAGCCCGGGGCTGGCCGAGGCCGCCCGCGCGCCGCAGGCAGCGCGCGCATCGGCTGCGGGCAATAGCGCCGACCTCGCCTTTTGCCGCAAGAGCGCCAAGGTCTACGCCATCCTCCTCGCCATCCTCAATGTCCCGGTGGCGCTCGTCACCGATCGGGGCTGGTTCACTATCGTCATCGGTTTCCTGCTGCTTTGGGTGCCGATCTGGCTGGTCCAGCGCTGGGCCGGAAAGGATTGAGTCAGCGTGCGCCTGCTTTATCTTGTCTACGGCATCATCGTGCTGTTCGGCACGACCTTCTTCAACATCGGCGAATCCACCGGTTCCGGCTCGTCCGGATACGCGAGCTCGCGTGGCTGGAGCGGCGGTTCCTCCGGCTCCAGCGGCTGGTCCTCCGGCGGCGGCCACAAATGAGCCCGCGGCCATGAACGCGCCAGCCCTGCCTTGCCCGGCCGTGCTCGGCCACCACCTGCTTGCCGACATGCAAGGCGTGGCGAGCGATCTGCTGGCCGATGCCGCACTGGTCGAGCGCGTGCTTTACCAGGCGGCGCAGGCCGCCGGCGCCACCGTGGTGGATGCGCGCTTCCGGCACTTCGGGCCGGGGCTGGGCGTGACCGGGGTGCTGCTGCTCAAGGAGTCGCACATCAGCATCCATACCTGGCCCGAGTACGGCTTTGCCGCCGTGGATGTGTTCATGTGCGGCGCCGCCCGGCCAGAGCTGGCGGTGGAGGTGGTGCGCGCGGCCTTCGTGCCGCGCACGCTTACGCTGCGCGATCAGGCGCGGGGCCCGGCGCCTGGCTGAGCGCGAAGCTGGCAAGGCTTGCCGCGATGGTCTACACTGCCGGGTAACCCTGTAATTACTACAGGGTATTTGTTGCGGTCGGGAGTGACCTGGAGTCGGCATGCGTATCGGTGAGCTTGCAAAGCACAGCAGTTGCGACGTGGAGACCATCCGCTATTACGAGCGCGAAGGCCTGCTCGACGCGCCCCAGCGCGAGGACAACGGCTATCGCCGCTACGGCGACGGCCATTTGCTGCAGCTGAACTTCGTGCGGCACTGCCGCTCCCTCGGCATGAGCCTGTCCGATGTGCGCAGGCTGCGCGACTTCGAGCGCGATCCGGCCCTGGCCTGCGACGATATCAACAGCCTGCTGGATCGCCAGATCGAGCAGATCCACGCCCAGCGCGTGGCGCTGGAAGCGCTGGAAGGGCAGTTGCGGGCACTTCGCCATACTTGCGACCAGCCCCATCCGGTCAGCGAATGCGGCATCCTGCAGAACCTGCAGCAAGCTGCCGCCGGCGCCGCCTGCGAGTGCCATCCGCATCCGGAGCGCCACGCGTAAGGGTTGCGCCCCGGTGCCTGAAAGGTGCCGGCTATGCTACGATCCCTTTACCTGCCGCGCACCAAGCTGGTGAAAAAGCGGCGGGCCGAGCCCGCGACGAAGCCTTTGAGTGAGCCATTGCTCTCGTCAGTTTCGCCGCATGGCGCGCTTTCCCGATTTTCCATTCCAATTGCTGCCGCACCCAATGACGCCTTGCTGCCTGTCGCCGATTGCTGTCGAGCTTGCCCCTGTCGGGCAGGCTGGCGCGACCGTGCGCGCAGTCCAGGCGCCGCGCGCACAAGCCAAACAGGCGATTGCCTGCCGCCGGATCAGCGCACCGCTTGATCCTGCCCGGTTCCCAGCCTGACGTTCCCCCCAACGCAGGCAGACGCTGAACCGGGCCGAGTCACTCCCTGTTCGCGGTTTTCCCGCCGGTACTGACCGCCGGTAACGGCCCACCTTGTTTCATGACCTGGCAACGCCAGGAGCCGATCCCCGACGGATCGCTCCAGCCTGTTCCGGGTCGCCGCATCGCCACTTAGCGAGGATTCATCATGACGGCATCGTCCAAACAACAACCGACCCTTTACCTGACCGAGCTCGACGTGACCCGTCTGGAGCGCATCGCGGGCCGCGCCGGCGCCGCGCCGCTGGCTGAAATGCTCGACAGCATCCTCGAGCGCGCGGCCATCGTGCCGGCCGAGGCGATTCCCAAGGATGTGGTCACCATGAACTCCAGCCTGCTGTGCGCGCTGGAGGGCGAGGCCACACCGCGCCGCTGGACGCTGGTCTACCCGGACACCGCCGATTTCGATGAAGGCCGCCTGTCGGTACTGTCGCCGATCGGCCGTGTGCTGCTGGGCGCGCGCGCCGGGCAGACCGTGAGCTACCGCCTGCCGGACGGACGTGAGCAAAGCGTCACCGTGGTGGAGCTGTCTTTCCAGCCTGAGGCCAACGGCCAGTACACCGTATAAGGCCTGGTCAAAAACTTATCCGGCACTTTTTGGGTACTTTCAGGCCGATTCAAGGCTGATTCCGGGCGCCGGTCGTGGCGCCCTGGCGCGCGCGCATCGGCGCCGCCCATCCCGCAAAACGCTAGCCCGCCAGCAAGCTGTTCGCCCGCAGACCGGCCTGAGGCCTGGGCTGGCGGGCCATCAGGCATCGCTTCGGCCACCCGCCGCGCCCCCTCGCAAGCCCTCCCGTCACGCCATTGGGCGGCCAATCCGCGCCGTTCGTCCGACTTTCCAGCGTTTCACGACTCGCAACGCACCATTCGTCGCAGTGGTATTTCTCCTTGCCCGCCAAGCCACTAATCTTCAGTCCGTGCCTGCAGCGCAACATAGATTTGCCGGGGCAGCTAGTACAGCAAATTAAAAGCAAGAACGACACAATCAGTTGAAGGAGTCCCAAATGAATGCCAAACGCATCCTTGGCGGCGCTCTCGCCGTGCTGATGGTGGCCTCGTCGGCCGCGGCACTGGCAGCGCCCGCCAACAGCAAGGTCGGCAAGTTCGACGTGTACGCCGACGCGTTGCGCACCGGCAAGTTTGATACGTTCACCGATGGCGCCAAGGCCGGCAAGTTCGACACGTTCACCGATGGCGCCAAGGCTGGCAAGTTCGACACGTTCACCGACGGCGCCAAGGCTGGCAAGTTCGACACGTTCACCGATGGTGCCCGCGGCGCTTTCCGCGGCGAGATCGCAGCCAGCTCGCTGGACAACTCGCGCGGCGGCGACGGTTCGCTGTACGGCTACCGGGTCTGAAACCGACCCCCGTGGTACCTGGAGGCCACTTTGGTGGCCGCCAAGTACTACTTTTGCTCCCCGTTTTATCTCCCACCTGCCCGGCTGACCTCCTCCTCCTTTTCTCTCCCGCCGGGTGGGTGATTTTTACCCGCCGCTCCCCGCACTAGCTGCCTTTCGTATTTCCTCCGGCAGCCTTGCAAGACCCCCACCCCGACTATCCCGAACGCCGCGGGCCGGCACGCGCCTTGTCATTCCCGTTCGCGCCCGGCACGCCTGCGCCCGATCAAGACATAGAGCAACGGCACCGCCAGCGAGCCGATCACGGTGGCGCCCAGCATGCCGCCCAGCACCCCGGTGCCGACCGCGCGCTGCGCGGCCGCACCCGGGCCGGTGCTGATCGCCAGCGGCACCACGCCCAGGATAAAGGCCAGCGAGGTCATCACCACCGGGCGCAGCCGCTGGCGGGCGGCCTGGCCGGCGGCTTCCAGCAGGTCCATGCCGCCGCGGCGCAACTGCTCGGCGTATTCCACCACCAGGATGGCGTTCTTGGCCGCCAGCCCCATGATCACCACGCCGCCCACCTTGAAGTAGACGTCGTTCGGCATGCCGCGCAGCCAGATCGCCACCAGCGCGCCAACGAGGCCCGCCGGCACGATCAGCAGCACTGCCAGCGGCAAGGTCCAGTTTTCATAGAGCGCCACCAGGCACAAGAAGATGAACAACATCGACAAGGCGAACAGCCACGGCGCCTGCGTGCCGCTTTGCTGCTGCTCGAAGGCGCGTCCGGTCCAGCGCACGTCGTAGGCGCCGCCCAGCTCGCGCACCCTGGCCGTGAGGCGTTCCATGGCTGTGCCGGTGCTGTTGCCCGGCGCCACTTCGGCGTTGATGCGCACCGAGGTGAGCCCGTTGAACCGCTCCAGCGTCGCTTCGCCCTTGCCCCAGGCCAGTTCGGCGAAGGCACCCAGCGACACCATGCCACCGCTGGCATTGCGCACATGCACGCGGGACAGCTTGGCCGGGTCCATGCGGTAAGGCGCATCCGCTTGCAGGATCACCCGGCGGATACGGCCTTCGCGCGCGACTTCGTCGATATAGCGCGAGCCCAGGGTGGCCGACAGCGCATGGTGGATGGCCTGCGGCTCCACGCCAAAGCTGCGCGCGCGCTCGTAGTCGATGTGCAGGTCCAGCGCCGGCGCCGGCTGGCCAGTGGTGGCGCGCACCTCGCCCAGCGACGGCTCATCCTTGACGGCGGCAAGCAGCTTGTCGCGCGCGGCAAACAGCGCTTCGCGCCCGGAGCCGGCCTGCGCCACCAGCCGCATGTCGAGCCCGCCGGTGCTGCCCAGCTCGGGCAGGGCCGCGCCGTTATACGCGTACAGCTGCGCCTGTCCCCGCCCAGGCCACGCTTCCAGCCCGGCCTGGAGCCTGGCCAGCACTGCGTCCGCGCGTTCGTCGGCGCCGCGCTCCGACCAATCCCGCAGCGCCAGGTACATGCTGGCGCGCTGCTCGCCGTTGCCGGAATTGCTCCAGCCCAGCACGGCGAAGGTCGAGCGCACGGGATACTTGCCGGCTTTCAGCCACGCCTCCAGCGCCGCCACGGTGGCGCGCGTCTGCTCCTGCGTGGCACCCGCGGGCAGTTCCATATCGATCACCAGTTCGCCGGTGTCCTCCTCGGGCAGGAAGCCGGCGGGGATCTGCCACATCAGCACGCCACCGGCCACCGCCAGCGCCAGGTAGATGCCCAGCCAGCGCAGGCGGCGCCGCTGCAGCGCCAGTACCCAGCCGGCATAGCGCGCGGTGAGCGCCGTGAAGCCGCGCTCGAACCAGGCCAGCGGGCCGCGCTGCGGGTGCGGGGCATGGCGCAGCAGGCTGGCGCACATGGCCGGCGCCAGCGAAAGCGCGAAGAACAGCGAGAAGGCAATGGAGATCGCCAGCGTGATGGCGAAGTGCCGATAGATCACGCCCACCGCACTGCCCAGGAACGCCATCGGCACGAACACCGCGCACAGCACCAGCGTGACACCTACCAGCGCGCCGGACACTTCGCGCATCGAGCGGGCCGCCGCCTCCATGGCGTCCACACCATCTTCGCGCATGATCCGCTCGACGTTCTCCACCACCACGATGGCGTCGTCGACCAGGATGCCGATCGCCAGCACCACGCCAAACAGCGTGATCACGTTGAGAGACAGGCCAAACGCGTACAGGCAGGCCACAGTGCCAAGCAGCGAGACCGGCACCACGATCACCGGGATCAGCGTGGCGCGCAGGTTGCCGAGGAACAGGTAGAGGATCAGGAAGACCAGCGCCGTGGCTTCGCCCAGCGTGGTCAGCACGCGCCAGATCGAGCGTTCGACGAACTGCGCGCTGTCGGATGAGATCTCGTAACGCATGCCCGCGGGGAAGCCGCGCGCGGCTTCGTCAAGCGCGGCGCGCACCGCGCGCGAGGTGGCCAGTACGTTAGCGCCGTCTGCCAGCTTGAGGCCGATCGAGGCTGCCACCTGGCCGTCGTGGCGCGAGCTGTAGCGGTAGTCGCTGGCGCCCAGCTCCACCCGCGCCACGTCGCGCAGCCGTACCAGCGAGGCGTCGCCGCCGGCGCGCACCACGATCTGGCCGAAGGCCTCCGGCTCGGCGAGCGGCCGGGGCGGGCGCACCAGCGCCTGGTAGGGCTGGCCCGGCACCGCCGGCGCACCGCCGAGCTGGCCCGGGGTGACGTCGCCGTTGCGCGCCTTGATGGCCTGCTCGACGTCCGCGGCTGTCAGGCCGTAGGCGTTGAGCTTGTCGGGGTCGAACCAGATGCGCAGTGCGTACTCGGCACCATAGGGTTCCGCCTTGCCGATGCCGGGCAGGCGGCGCAGCATCGGCAGCACCGAAGCGGCGGCAAAATCGCCGAGCGCGGTTTCGTCGAGCTGGCTGTTCTGCGACACCAGCGAGACATACATGAAGGGGCTGCTGCCGGCTTGGTCCACGAAGATGCCGCCGCGGCGCACCGCCTCCGGCAACAGCGGCTCGGCTTGCATGACGCGGTTGCGCACGTTGACCTGCGCCAGCTGCGCATCGGTGCCCTGGCGGAAGCCCAGCGTGATGGTAGCGGCGCCGCCCTCGCTGCTGGCATCCAGGTAGAGCAGCCCGGGAATGCCGTGCATCTGCTGCTCCAGCACTGCGGTCACCGCATCTTCCACGGTACGCGCCGACGCGCCGGCATAGTCCGCGTAGACGATCACGGTGGGCGGCGCCACCGCCGGATACTGGGCGATGGGAATGCGGGTGAGGGCGATCAGGCCCGCCACCATGGTGAGAATGGCAATAACCCACGCGAACGCGGGCCGGCGAAGAAAAAAGGACGCCATGGCACATTGGATTGTTTTGCGCCGGCGCGGCAGCTAGCCGCCGCGCTGGCGCGGTGGAACGGATCCGGCGCGCGGGCACCGCGAGATGCGAGCGGTGAAACGCGCCGGGCAGCGTGGCACAAACGCTGTGAGGGAAGTGTGTCTGGCCGTCGCTCTAGCGGGACGGTCGGGAGAAGCCGCGCAGCAGCGCCGTGAGCAGCACCTGCTGCCGATGCACCAGCGGCTGCCAGTCCTCGCGGGGCAGGTGCTCGAACGTGATATCGAGCGCGGCCAGCCCGTGCACGGCAGTCCACAGCGCGTTGGTGACATCGCCGGGGTCGTACATGGAATCGATCAGCGCGGTGGCTTGCTGGTCATGCACGCAGGCCATCAGCACCGCGTTCACCGGGTCTTCCGGGAAACGCTCGCCCCAGCGCAGGTCGATCGCGCGCTCGGCGTCGGCCGGCAGGCCCATCATCATCATCAGGTGATAGCTGTGGCGGTTGGCCAGGGCCCACGCCACATAGGCATCGAGCACGGCCGGCAACGCCAGGGCAGGCGTACCCGCGGCGGCGCGCGCGGCGGCCAGTGCCGCCGCGAGGCGTACCCAGTCCTGCGCGCACAGCTCGAACAGCAGTGCGGTCTTGTCGTCGAAATGCCGGTAGATGGCGGCCGCGCTATAGCCGCAGCGCTCGCCGATGCGGCGCAACGTGACGCCGCTGAAGCCCGCCTCGGCAAACAACGCGCGGGCAGCATTGAAAAAGGCTTCGCGCACACTTTCGCGCCGCAGCTCGGCACCGCTGACCCGCGCAACGGGCGCGCCGGCGCGTGCGGCAACCGGCGTGGCGGGTGCACTCACGGGCGGGGCCGACAGGCTGGATTGCGTTGGGCGGGTGGCGGACATGGCCGCGATTATAAACACCGCTCACTTTGTGAACAACGTTTACATGGCGAATTCAGCACAAATAAGTGCCCCACCAGCGAGGGGGCGCTGCCCGGAGCGCCGGCGCAGCGCGGTCATCCAGCGGCGTGGCTCAGAGTTGCTTGGCCGCGAAGGTGTCGCACTTGCGGATGTCGCCGCTGGTCAGGCCCTGGCGCAGCCAGCGCGTGCGCTGCTCGCTGGTGCCGTGGGTGAACGCCTCTGGCACGACATAGCCCTGGGCCTGCTTTTGCAGGCGGTCGTCGCCGATGGCGGCGGCGGCCTTGAGGCCTTCCTCGATATCGCCGGGCTCCAGCAACTGCTGGTTCATGCGCTCTGCGGTAGCGGCCCATACGCCGGCCAGGCAATCGGCCTGCAGTTCCACGCGCACCGACAACTGGTTGGCCTGCGCCTCGCCCATGCGGCGGCGCGCGGCGTCGACCTTGCCCGACACGCCGAGCAGGTTCTGCACATGATGGCCAATCTCGTGGGCAATCACGTAGGCCTGGGCAAAATCGCCGCCAGCCCCGAAGCGCTGGCGCAATTCATCGTAAAAGGCCAGGTCGATATAGACCTTCTGGTCGCCCGGGCAATAGAACGGCCCCATGGCCGACTGGCCCGTGCCGCAGGCGGTAGGCGTGGCGCCCGAGAAGATCACCAGCGTGGGCGGCGCATAGCGGCGGTTGAGATCGGTCTCGAAGATATGCGACCAGGTGCGCTCGGTGTTACCGAGCACCTTGCGCACGAAGACCGTCATCTGGTCCTTGGCGGGGGGATGGCTGGGCACATGCTGCTGTTGCGGCGCTTGCTGCTGCGAGCCCTGCAGCACCGAGGCGCCCTGCATGATCACGGAAGGGTCGATGCCAAAGAAATAAGACGCCGCCAGCGCCACCAGGATGGTGCCGATGCCGAGCGTCTTGGGCCCCGCGCCAAAGCCGCCGAAACCGCCGGAGCCTTCACCCCGGCGGTCTTCTACATTCTGGCTTTCGGCTTCGTCGTCGAGACGCATGGTGGCTCCGCATTACTGGTTGATCGCCGCGGCAAAAAGGTGGCCGCAGCGTGTCGATCAGTATAGCAACGGCAATGCCGCCAACGCATGCGTGTGGTGTATCAGGCGGTAACCGCCGGTGCCGTGCTGGCAGTGGCTTGCCCCTGCGCCTTGCCCGGCTCCGCGCCGCCGATTTCGGCCACGCGCAGCAGGTTGGTGGTGCCGCCCTGGCCAAACGGCATGCCTGCCGCGATGGTGATCTGGTCGCCGGGTTCGGCATAGCCTTCCGCCAGCGCCGCGCGGGTTGCCGCATTCACCATCTCGTCCACGCTTTGCACGTCCGGGCTGACGGTGGAATGCACGCCCCACGCAATCGCCAGCCGCCGTGCGATTTCCAGGTTCGGCGTGATGCTGACGATGGGCGCGCACGGCCGCTCGCGTGCGGCGCGCAGCGCGGTGGAGCCCGACGAGGTGTAGGTGACGGTAGCCACCGCGCCGATGATCTGCGTGACCTCGCGCAGCGCCGCGCAGATCGCATCCTGGCGGGTGGACAGCGGCGCCTCATGCCCCGCGTCCAGCAGGTTGCGGTACAGCGGATCGCGCTCCACCTCGGTGATGATGCGGTTCATGATGGCCACCGCCGGCACCGGGTGGCGGCCGTTGGCCGACTCGGCCGACAGCATCACCGCATCGGCGCCGTCATAGATGGCGCTGGCCACATCGGACGCCTCGGCGCGCGTGGGCACCGGCGAATCGATCATCGATTCCAGCATCTGCGTGGCGATCACGATGGGTTTGCCGTGCTGGCGGCAGATGCGCAAGATGCGCTTCTGCACACCCGGCACACGCTCCGGCGGCAGTTCCACGCCCAGGTCTCCGCGCGCCACCATCACCGCATCGGACACGCGCACGATTTCCTCGAGCTGCTGCAGCGCGGCGGGCTTTTCGATCTTGGACAGCACGCCGGCACGGGTGCCGATGATCTCGCGCGCTTCCACGATGTCGGCCGGGCGCTGCACGAACGACAGCGCGATCCAGTCGGCGCCCAGCGCCAGCGCGAAGTCGAGGTCCTTGCGGTCCTTCTCGGTCAGGGCGGGGATCGGGATCACGGCGTCGGGCACGTTCACGCCCTTGCGGTCGGACAGCGTGCCGTGGTTGACCACGCGCGTGGCGATGCTGCCGCTGGCCACCGCCTCGATCTTCAACTGCACCTTGCCGTCGTCGATCAGCAGCGACTGACCCGGCGCGGCCACCCGGAACAGTTCCGGATGTGGTAGGTGCACGCGGGTGGCGTCGCCCGGGCTGGGGTCGCTGTCGAGCACGAAGGCGTCGCCGGCCTTGACCGCCACCTTGCCCGCGGCGAAGGTGCCGATGCGCAGCTTGGGGCCTTGCAGGTCGGCCAGCACGGCGATGGGGCGGCCGGTCTCGGCCTCGACCTGGCGCACGGCGTCGTAGCGGCGCTTGTGGTCGTCGTGCGAGCCGTGGCTGAAGTTCAGGCGGAAGACATCCGCTCCGGCTTCGAACAACTGACGGATCACCTCGATGTCGGTGCTGGCCGGTCCGAGCGTGGCAACGATCTTGGCTTTGCGCTGGCGTCTCATTTTGTCTCCTCTTCCAATCTCGGGCGGCGCGCCGCGATGGGCGCGCCGTTGTTCAAATTCAGGGCTTACACAATCAGGATGGCGCGGAAATCGTTCACATTGGTACGGGTCGGGCCGGTAACGATCAGGTCGTCCAGGCCGGCGAAGAAGCCGTAGCCGTCGTTGTTGCCGAGGTGCGCGCGCGCGGACAGTCCGCGTGCCTCGGCACGGGTCAGCGTATCGGGGGCGAGCAACGCACCGGCGTTGTCTTCGGAACCATCGATGCCGTCGGTGTCGCAGGCAATGGCATGCACGCCCGGCAGGCTGTCCAGTGCGACCGCGAGCGCCAGCAGGAATTCGGCATTGCGCCCGCCGCGGCCGCTGCCGCGCACCGTCACCGTGGTCTCGCCGCCGGACAGGATCACGCAAGGCTTCCTGAACGGCTGGCCATGCCGCGCAACCTGCCGCGCGATGGCGGCATGCACCAGCGCCACATCGCGCGATTCGCCTTCGATGCTGTCGGACAGGATGTGGGCTTCAACGCCCAGCTCGCGCGCGCGCGCCGCCGCGGCTTCCAGCGATTGCTGCGCGGTGGCCAGCGTGACGCTGCGATGGCCGTCGAAGCGCGCATCGCCGGGCTTGGGCGTTTCGCCCGCGCCGCTCTCCAGGTGCGCGCGCACATTGGCGGGCACGTCGATGCCGTACTTGGCGATCACCGCCAGCGCATCGGCGCAGCTGGTGGCGTCGGGCAGGGTCGGGCCGCTGGCGATCAGCGTGGGATCGTCACCGGGAATATCGGAAATCAACAGGGTCTCGACGCGTGCGGGCGCACAGTGCAATGCCAGCCGGCCGCCCTTGAGCGCCGACAGGTGCTTGCGCACGCAGTTCATCTCGCCGATGTTGGCGCCGCTCTTTAGCAGCGCGCGGTTCACGGCTTGCTTGTCGGCAAGCGTGATGCCGTCGGCCGGCGCGGCCAGCAGCGCGGAGCCGCCGCCGGAGATCAGGCACAGCACCAGGTCGTCGGCGGTCAGGCCCTTGACCAGCGCCACCATGCGCTGCGCGGCGCGCTGGCCGGCTTCGTCGGGCACCGGGTGCGCGGCCTCCACCACCTCGATACGCTGGCACGGCGCGCCATGTCCGTAGCGCGTCACAACCAGTCCGGAAATCTCGCCTTGCCAGTGCGCCTCGACGGCTTGCGCCATGGCGGCGGCGGCCTTGCCGGCACCGATCACCACCGTGCGGCCCTTGGGCGGCGTGGGCAGTTGCGGCGGCAGGCAATGGCTGGCGCTGACGGCGGCAACCGCGGTATCGAACAGGTCGCGCAGCAGGGCGCGCGGATCGGTGAGTCCGGCAGGGCGCTGGGGCGCCAGCAAGGTAGGGTAGGAATCGGTGGCGAGCATGACGGGATCCGGAAGTGCTGCGTTCCCGGCCGCGAGCGGCCGGGAGTGATGCTGGCCTGCCGAGGCAGGCCGTGATGGCGCTGCTGGCTTACTTGGCGCCGCCCTTGGCGATCTCATGGTTGGACATGATCTCGATGGCGCGGCACAGTGCCGAGTGGTCCTGTTTGCCCAGACCGTTGGCGGCGCAGGTGTTGAACAGCTCTTGCGCGGTGGCGGTGTTGGGCAGTGCCACGCCCAGCGCCTTCGCGCCTTGCAGCGCGAGGTTCAGGTCCTTCTGGTGCAGCTCGATGCGGAAGCCCGGATCGAAGGTGCGCTTGACCATGCGCTCACCATGCACTTCCAGGATGCGCGAAGCCGCGAAGCCGCCCATCAGCGCCTGGCGCACGCGCGCCGGATCGGCGCCCGCCTTGGAGGCGAACAGCAGCGCTTCGGACACGGCCTGGATGTTCAGCGCCACGATGATCTGGTTGGCCACCTTGGTGGTCTGGCCGTCGCCGTTGCCGCCGACCAGCGTCACGTTCTTGCCCAACAGGTCGAACAGCGGCTTGACCTCGTCGAACGATTCTTGCGGACCACCGACCATGATGGTCAACGATGCGGCCTTCGCGCCCACTTCGCCGCCGGACACCGGTGCATCCAGGTAGGCAGCGCCGAGCTTGTTGACGCGCGCGGCGAAATCCTTGGTGGCGATCGGCGAGATCGAGCTCATGTCGACCACGATCTTGCCGTGCGCGGCTTCCTTGCCGGCGCCCTTGAGCGCGGCGGCCACGCCCTTCTCGGCGAACAGCACGGCTTCCACGTGCGGGGTGTCCGGCACCATGATCACGATGATGTCCGCGCGCTTGGCCACTTCCTCGGCGCTGGTGCAGACCGTGACGCCGGCATCGACCAGCGCTTGCGGTGCGGGGTTCACGTCATGCACGAACAGCGTGTGGCCGGCCGCGCGCAGGTGGCCCGCCATCGGTGCGCCCATGATGCCCAGGCCGATAAAGCCGATGTTGCGTTGGTTTGCCATGTGATGTCTCCTTGATGGGATCGTTGAATGTTTGTGGATTTGCTTGTTCCGCTTACTGCACGCCGTGTTCCGCGCGCCAGCCCAGTCCTTCCACCGTGGTCGTGCGCGGCTTGTACTCGCAGCCGACCCAGCCGCCGTAGCCGATCTCATCGAGCCACTTGAACAGGAAGTGGTAGTTCAGCTCGCCGGTGCCCGGCTCATTGCGCCCCGGGTTGTCGGCCAGCTGCACGTGCTTGATCTTCGGCAGGTTGGCTTTGAGCGTGGCGGCGATTTCGCCTTCCATGCGCTGCATGTGATAGATGTCGTACTGCACGTAGAGGTTGGGCGCGTTGACCTGTGCGATCAGGTCCAGCGCCTGCTGCGTGCGCGACAGGAAGAAGCCGGGGATGTCGAAGGTGTTGATCGGCTCGACCAGCAGGTCGATCTGCTCGGCGCCGAGCGCCTGCGACGCGAAGCGCAGGTTTTCCACCAGCGTTTCCTGGGCCTGCTCGCGCTTGACGTTCTGCGGCTGGATGCCGACCAGGCAATTCAGCTGGCGCACGCCCAACACCTTGGCGTACTTGATCGCCTCGCCCACGCCGTCCTGGAACTCGCTCACGCGGTCCGGGTGGCAGGCAATGCCGCGCTCGCCCGCTTCCCACTTGCCCGCGGGCAGGTTGTGCAGCACCAGGTCGAGCTGGAAGCGGTTGAGCCGGTCGGCGATCTGGTCGGCGTGAAAGGCGTAGGGGAAGAGGAACTCCACGCCGCGGAAGCCCGCGCGCGCGGCGGCTTCAAAGCGGTCGAGGAAAGCCACTTCGTTGAACAGCATGGTCAGGTTGGCGGCAAGTTTTGGCATGGATGTCTCCGGATGACTTGTCTTGTGATTCCGCTCGCGCGGAGGCGGTGATTGGGGGGCGCATCAAGGGTACAGCGGGGATGCAGCGCTGCGCGCGGGCTCGTGGCCCGCGCTTGTCAGCCTGCTGTGCTTACGCCGTTTCCACTTCTTCCTTGAGGATGGCTTCCTCGATGTCTTCGATCGGCTCGAACTCGTTGATGTTGTCGATCTCGGTGCCCATCGCGATATTGGTCACGCGCTCCAGGATCACTTCCACCACCACGGGCACCGAGAACTCGGCCATCAGGTCGCGCGCTTCGGCAAAGGCCGGCGCGATGTCTTCCGGCTTGAACACGCGGATCGCCTTGCAGCCCAGGCCTTCCACCACCTTCACGTGGTCCACGCCGTAGCCGTTGAGCTCAGGCGAGTTCACGTTGTCGAAGGCCAGCTGCACGCAGTAGTCCATCTCGAAATTGCGCTGCGCCTGGCGGATCAGGCCGAGGTAGGAGTTGTTCACCACCAGGTGGATGTACGGCACCTTGAACTGCGCGGCCACGGCCAGTTCTTCGATCATGAACTGGAAGTCGTAGTCGCCCGAGATGGCCACCACATCCGATTCCGGCGAGGCCACCTTCACGCCGATCGCGGCGGGGATGGTCCAGCCTAGCGGGCCGGCCTGGCCGCAGTTGATCCAGTGGCGCGGCTCGTTGACCGACAGGAACTGCGCGGCGGCGATCTGCGACAGGCCGATGGTGGACACGTAACGCACATCGCGCGGGAAGTACTGGTTCATCTCGCGGTACACGCGTTGCGGCTTGACCGGCACGTTGTCGAAATCGCTCTTGCGCTGCATGGTGCGGCGGCGCTTTTGCACGTCCGCCACCCAGCTCTTGCGGCACGGCAGGCGGCCGGCCATCTTCATCTCGCGCGCCACTTCCACGAACTGCTCCAGCGCGGCCTTGGCATCGGAGACGATGCCCAGGTCCGGGCCAAACACGCGGCCGATCTGGGTAGGCTCGATATCCACGTGCACGAACTTGCGGCCCTTGGTGTAGACCTCGACGCTGCCGGTGTGGCGGTTGGCCCAGCGATTGCCGATGCCGAGCACGAAGTCCGATGCCAGCATCGTGGCGTTGCCGTAGCGGTGCGACGTCTGCAGGCCAACCATGCCGGCTTGCAGCGGGTGGTCGTCGGCCAGCACGCCCCAGCCCATCAGCGTGGGGACCACCGGCACGTTGACCAGCTCGGCGAATTCCACCAGGAGCTCGGCCGCGTCGGCGTTGATCACGCCGCCACCGCACACGATCAGCGGGCGCTCGGCCGCGTTGAGCATGGCGATGGCCTTCTCGATCTGCGCTCGTGAGGCAACCGGCTTGTACGGGGCGAGCGGCTGATAGGTTTCCGGATCGAACTCGATCTCGGCAACCTGCACGTCGAACGGCAGGTCGATCAGCACCGGGCCCGGGCGGCCCGAGCGCATCAGGTGGAAAGCTTGCTGGAACACTTGCGGCACCAGCGCCGGCTCGCGCACGGTCACCGCCCACTTGGTCACCGGCTTGGCGATCGACTCGATGTCGACGGCCTGGAAGTCTTCCTTGTACAAACGGGCGCGCGGCGCCTGGCCGGTGATGCAGAGAATGGGGATGGAGTCAGCCCAGGCCGAGTACAGGCCGGTGATCATGTCGGTGCCGGCCGGGCCCGAGGTGCCGATGCACACGCCGATATTGCCGGCTTCGGCGCGGGTGTAGCCTTCGGCCATGTGCGAGGCGCCTTCCACGTGGCGGGCCAGGAAATGGTCGATGGTGCCGGCCCGGCGCATGGCCGAGTAGAACGGGTTGATGGCGGCGCCGGGCACGCCGAACGCGGTGGTGATACCTTCTTTTTCCAGCACGGCGATGGCCGCGTCAACTGCTCTCATCTTCGGCATGTCTGTCTCCAATCGTTGATGCGATGTTTTGTGAATGGCTATGAATGGCTGCGAATCACTGTTGGAGTCCATGCTATTCCCGCAAGCGGGTTGGGATAAAGGGAAGGGAGATCAGTTGATTCGATACCCGTGATATCGAATGAGGGCGCCCGAGGCAGAAAACACGATCGCCCGACGCGGTCTGGCGCGTGTCATGGAACTACGTTGTGTGACGGCAACGATACGTAGGAAATTGCGGGAAAAGCCCGCCCGACGGTCCCGGTGCGCACCCTGCGGCCCGCTAAATGGCGACAATGTGCGGGTATCGCGCCAGTACCTGTGCCAAGGCACGGCGCAGGAACCACCTATTGCCAACCCAACCGCCATGCATACCAGGCTCCCTCCCACCCGCGAGCTGCTTGACGCGCTCAAGCGCAAGCCGCCCGCCGCATCCGATACCGCCGGTTCGCCCGCGGCCGCCATGAACCTGATGCGGCTGCAAAGGGGCCTGCTGGTGCTGTTCTGGGCTTGTTCGGTGGCTGCGCTGCTAGTGACCGGTGCTGTGCTGTACACCAAGTACCAAATCAGGCAGACGCCGGCGCCATGGCTGGCGCGGCTGGTCTATAGCTTGCTGGGCGGCAGCGTGGCGGGGCTGGCAGCGCTGCTGCTCACGCACCTGCCGGCGCTGGCGCGCAAGTTGCGCGATCCGCTCGGGGCATTGGCCGACCAGGTCGACCGGCACGATGAGACGGAAAGCGCGCTGCTGCGCTCGCTGGCGCGCGTCCCCGCCCAGGCGCTGCGCGCCAGGGCACGGCGGGTGGAGATGCAGTTACGGATGTGGGAGGGCATGGCGAGGACGATCGGTTTGCTGATCGCGGTCAGCCCGGCCGCGCTGGTGCTGGTCACGGGCCTGTTCGAGTTGCCGCGCAAAGGCGGCAGCCTGCTGCCGCTGCTGTCGCTCTACGGCCTTGTCTTCGTGTCGGGCGCGGCGCTGGCGGTCTTCCTGCAATTGCAGGTCAGCCGGCCGTTGCGCCGGCTTGCCTACGTGCTCGGCGAAGCGGCGCAGATCAGCGCGCAGCTGGAAAAGGCGCCAACGCCGCCCGCGGCGGCATCGGCAGTGGTCGCCGCCGTACCCGTTGCAGCGCCCATTGCAGCGCCCGCATCCGCGGTCCCATCTCCGGCGCCGGTACCGCCCGAAGTCCTCCATGCAAGCGCGCTCGGGGATGCAGCCGCGACCTCGCCAGAAGAGGATGCCGCGGCGCAAGTGGACCACGCGGACCACGCGGCAGCGGGTCCGCCCACGCTGCCTGCGCTGCCTCAACCCGCCAGGTAGGTCTGGGCCAGCCGGACCCAGCAAGCCGCGCCCAGCGGCAGCACCTGGTCGTTGAAGTCGTAGCCCGGGTTGTGCACCATGCAGCCGCCAAACTCGCCTTCGCCGTTGCCGAGGATCAGGTAGCAGCCCGGCACCTCGTTGAGCATCCACGCAAAGTCCTCGCTGCCGTTCAGGCCCTTGGGGGCTTGCGTCACGACTTTGTCGGTGCCGACCAGATCGGCGCAAACCTGCTGCGCCAGCGTTGTTTCGGCCTGCGTGTTGACCATCGGCGGCGTTAGCTGGCGATAGTCGATGTGCGCCTCCACGCCGTGCGCCTGCGCGGTCAGGCTGACGATCTCGCAGATGCGCTGCTCCACCAGCGCGCGCGTCTCCGGGCGCGCCGCGCGCACGTTCAGGCCCAGCGTGACTGATTCCGGAATCACGTTGTGCGTGGCGCCGCCACGGATAAAGCCCACCGACAGCACGGCCGAATCGTCCGGCGCCACATTGCGCGCCACCACCGTCTGCAGCGCGGTGACGATGGCCGCGGATGCTGCGATCGGATCGCGCGCGCGGTGCGGCATGGCACCATGCCCGCCCACGCCCTTGATGGTCACGTCGGCCACGTCGGACGACAAGCTCACCGGGCCGGGCAGCACGCGGAAGGTGCCGGCGGGCACGCCCGGCATATTGTGCAAGGCGAACACGGCATCGCACGGGAAACGCGTGAACAGGCCATCCTCGATCATCGCGCGCGCGCCGCAAAGGTTTTCCTCGTCGGGCTGGAAGATCAGGTTGAGGGTGCCATCGAAATCGCGGCTATCTGCCAGCGCCTTGGCGGCGGCCAGCAGGATGGCGGTGTGGCCGTCGTGGCCGCACGCGTGCATCTTGCCCGGGATCTTGCTGGCATACGGCAGGCCCGTGGCCTCGACGACCGGCAACGCATCCATGTCGGCGCGAATGCCCAGGCGGCGCTTGCCGTTACCCAGCTTCAACTGCCCCACCACGCCGCTCTTGCCGATGCCCGTGTGCACCTCGTAGCCCCAGCTCTCCAGCAAGGTGGCCACCAGTTTGCTGGTGGCGCCAACCTCGAAGCCGAGCTCAGGCTGGGCGTGGATCTGGCGGCGGATGCCGATAAAGGTCTCGGCATCGATCTGGATCGCCGGCAGCAGATGCGGCAGCAACTGGAAGGGCGTCAGGGTCGGTTCGCGGGTCATGTGTTTATCCTTTGCTGCAAGTCGGCCAGCCTGGCCGGGTAGAGGAGGAGAGCGCTCAATGCGCTTGGGCGTTTTCGCGGATCGTCAGCACCGCGAGGATGGTCACCGTGCCGCAGGCCATCATGTAGAAGGCGGGCGCCATCGGGTTGCCGGTCTTGGCCAGCATCCAGGTGACGATGAACTGGCAGGAACCGCCGAACACCGTCACGCCAACCGCGTAGATCACCGACAGGCCGCTGGCGCGCACATGGGCCGGCAGGAGTTCCATCATCATCAGCAGCATCGGCGTGGAGCCCAGGTAGACGCTGGCGGTCAGCAACGCGGACAGCGACAGCACCAGCGGCACGCTCGGGTAATGGGTCATCAGCCAGAACGCGGGATAGAGGCACACCAGCGTGAAGGCCATCGAGCCCAGCACCAGCGGCTTGCGGTGCGGCAAGCGGTCGGCCAGCGTGCCGGCCACCAGCGACATCACCAGGCACACCACACCCGTCACGCAGCCCGACAGCAGCGACAGCGATGGCGGCAGATGCAGTTCGCGGATCATGTAGGTGGGCATGAAGTACACCACCAGGTAGGTGGCGACCGTGCCGCCGATGATGGTCAGGATGCCCTTGACCACAGTGCCGCCATGCTCGCGGAACAGCGTGCCGAGCGGGCTGGGCGCGTGCGCCTCGGCCGTGTGCGTCTCGTCCAGGTGAGCGCGGATATACAGGCCCACAGGTGCAATCAGCAGGCCCAGCACGAAGGGCACGCGCCAGCCCCAGCTTTCCAGCGAAGCCTGCGGCAGCACGCCATAAAGAATGGCGGCCGTGAGCGCGCCCAGCGTCGCCGCGATGCCCTGGCTGCCGAGTTGCCAGCTGACGCGAAAGCCGCGGCCCTTGACGCCGCCGGACTCCATCAGCATGGCGGTGGAAGCGCCAATCTCGCCGCCCAGCGAAAAGCCCTGCAGCAGGCGTCCGGCCACGATCATCACCGGCCCGAACAAGCCAGCGACCGCGTAGGTCGGGGCAAAGGCCAGGCACATCGTGCCAATCACCATCAGGCCGATGGTCAGCGTCATTGCCGCCTTGCGGCCATGGCGGTCCGCGTAGTTGCCGATCACAAAGCCGCCCAGCGGCCGCATCACGAAGCCGATGCCGAAGGTCGCCACCGCCAGCAGCAGCGAGCCGTATGCGCTGTCGGACGGAAAGAACAGCTTGCCGATCAGCAACGCGAAGAAGCTGTAGACGGTGAAGTCGTACATCTCGAGCGCATTGCCGATCGAGCAGGCGGCGATCAGGCGGGACTGGCTCTGGCGCGGCGGGCTCGCGGGCTTGGCCTGAGAAGGGGCCAGCGAGGGCGCCGCGGGCAGGGTGGCATCGTTCATGTCGGATCTCCACGAACTGGTTGAGGGGGTGAGGGGGTGGGGGCCGTGGAGGCCGGCGCTTGCCGGGCATCCATCGCGGGAAAGTGGGGACTCCCTGGCGATGAAGTATTGAGGCAAACACGGCAAGCCAAAAATCATATATTTTCATCCTGATAACCAAATGGCATCGCCGTCATAACCACCGTCGCGCCGCTATCGGTACAAGTACCGAGAAGCCTTGTGCCATGGGCATTCGCGGCGCAGCACCGGGTGCGCGCAGTAGTGCCGCCAACGGCGCTCGGGCACGGCTCCGGGGCGGCGCGCACCGTTGCGGGGCGCCTGGAAGAACATAAAAAGAGGAAAAGCCAAGATGAAGCTGCAGCAACTACGCATCCTGCTGGCGGTAGCCCAGCACGGCAGCATCCACGAAGCCTCGCGCAGCCTCCATGTGTCGCAGCCGGCACTGTCCAAAGCCATCGCCGAACTGGAACGCGAGCTCGGCGTCACCCTGATGTCGCGCTCCGTGCGCGGCGTCAGCCTGACCGCCTATGGCGTGGCGCTGGTCAAGCGCGCCAGCCTGGTGGAGCAGGAACTGCGGCATGCGCTGGAAGACATCGAAGCCATCCGCGGCCACGCCGACGCGCAGCTCAACATCGGCTTCACTGCGGTGGCCTCCAGCGGCCCGCTGCCCGACGCCATGGCCGCGTTCCGCAAGCGCTTTCCCAATGTCGCCCTGCGCGGCTTCGAGCTGCGCCCGCAACAGATCCTCGAAGGCCTGCGCGAAGGCCGGCTCGACCTCGGCCTGATCTCCACCAACAGCGGCCCCGGCACCGGCACCTTCCAGTGGGAACCGCTGTTTTCCACCGGAATGTCGCTGGCCGTGCGCGCCGGCCATCCGCTGCGGCGGGTACGCCGGCTGAGGCCGCTGCTCGACGCCGACTGGCTCGTCCTCGACCCGCTCGACGACCCCGGCAGCCCGCTCGCCAGCGTGATGCGGCTGCACCGGCTCGACATGCCCAAGCGCGTGGTGCAGAGCGCCTCCAACCTGCTCGGCCTGCAGCTGGCCACGCGCACCGACCTGATCAGCATGTGGTCCGACTTCGTCTTCGACGGCACCGGCCCGCTGCGGCTCGATCCTTCGTCATTGATCCGACTGCCGATCAGCGACGAACTACCCGAGTTCCGCGTGTTCCTCGTCTACCGCTCGGAAGACCTGATGACCCACGCCTGCGCCGAGTTCAGCAAGGAGGTACGGCATTGCGCGCAAACGATGCCGCGAGGGCGGCCCGCGGTGCGTGCGGGCAGGTGAGTGCAGTGATGCATTGTCGGAGCGCTTGATCGGGCACGAATGGCCCGATGGCGGACGCCAGGTCCGGGCCTCCCGCCTGATATCTCATTCCTCATTCCTCATTCCTCATGCCCCCACCCAAATCGCCTCCATAGCCCCCACACATGCCCGCCGCCTTCAAATGCGCCACAATGACGCCCAGGAGACACACAGCATGGACAAGCTAAAACAGATCGAAGCCTTTATCGCTGTCGTCGAACACGGCAGCATGGCTGCGGCCGCGCTGACGCAGGGGGTGACGCCGGTGATGATCGGGCGCCGCATCAATGCGCTGGAGGCGCGCATCGGCGTGAAGCTGCTGCACCGCTCAACGCGGCGCATCGTGGTGACGGAGCAAGGCGCGGCGTTCATGGAGCAGTGCAAGAAGGCCCTGGCGGACCTGGACCGGGCCGAGATGCTGATCGCCGAAGGCAAGCACAAGGCGACCGGCCACCTGATCGTGTCGGCCCCGGCGGCGTTCGGGCGCAAGCATGTGGCGCCGCATGCGCCGGCGTTCCTGGCGGCGAACCCCGAGGTGCAGATTTCCTTCAACCTGACCGACCGCGTGGTGGACCTCGTGCGCGAGGGCTATGACGTGGGCATCCGCATTGGCGGGGCCATCGATCCAAACTTTGTCGCGATCAAGCTGGCGACCAACAAGCGCGTGGTCTGCGGCACGCCGGCTTACTTCGCACGCTACGGCGTGCCGCAGACACTGGACGACCTGGCGCAGCACAACTGCCTGGCGTTCAACCTGCAGGGAGGCCAGCAGCGCGGCTGGTATTTCCAGCAAGACGGCAAGACGGTGACGGTGCGCGTCAATGGCAACCTGGATTGCAACGACGGCGAGTTGCTGCATCGCTGGACGGGCGAGAGCCTGGGGCTGGGCTGGCGCTCCACCTGGGAAATCCTGCCGCAGCTGGAGAGCGGGGAGCTGATCACGGTGCTGGATGAGTATGCGCTGCCCGATTACGACATCCTTGCGGTGTACCCGCAGCAGCGTCCGGTGCCGGCAAAGATCCGCTTTTTTATCGAGCACCTGAAGGCAGCGTTCGCGGTGCCGGGCTACTGGACCGGGCGGCAAGGACGATGATGGCGGCGTGGCTCGCGGACGCGGTCGTCCTTTTTCACCTCGCCTTTATCGTCTTCGTCATGCTGGGCGGTTTGCTGGTGTTGCGCTGGCCGCGCATGGCCTGGCTGCATCTGCCGGCAGCGGCCTGGGGCGTGGTGGTGGAGTGGAGCGGATGGATCTGCCCGCTCACGCCGCTGGAAAATGCGCTGCGCCAGCGCGCGGGGCAGCAAGCCTATGGCGGGGATTTTGTGCAGCACTACGTGCTGGCGCTGATCTATCCCGATGGCCTCACGCGCGAGATCCAGATGGTGCTTGGCGCCGTGGTACTGGCGCTCAACCTGGCGGTCTACGTGGCGCTCTATTGCCGGATGCGGCGCCAGCGAACGCGTCGGCACGCCTGAGCGCGCAAGACGCAAAACGCAAGGCGCAAGGCGCAGATCGCAGATCGCCAGGCACCTCAGCCCGCACCACGCAACACTACGACGCCGGCTTGAACGCTGCTGCCCGCTTTTCCATATTGGCGATCACTGCTTCGCGCTGGTTGGCGCCGCCGATCAGCCGGTCCTGCTCGACCGATTCGGCCAGCAGAATGGCGGCACCGTCGCCGTCTTCGCTCACCTGCATCAAGCGCTTGGCGGCGCGGATTGCGTCCGGGCTGCGGTTGGCGATGTCGCGCGCGGTGGCTAGCGCGGCGGCGCGCGGGTCGTCCACCACGGCGGTGGCCAGGCCCAGCGCGCAGGCTTCTTCGCCAGTGACGATGCGGCCGCTGTAGATCAGCTCGCGCAGGCGGTCGGGGCGCACCAGGCCGCGCATCAGCAGCATGCCGGCCATGTCGGGCACCAGCCCCCACTTGATCTCCATCACCGACATGCGCGTGTCCGCGGTGACATAGCGCAGGTCCGCGCCGAGCGCGACCTGCAAGCCGCCGCCGAACGCCACGCCGTGCACAGCGGCGATCACCGGCACCGGCAGTTCGCGCCACACCATGCAGGCGAACTGCGGGCGATTGGCGATGCCGTGGCTGCGCGCCGCGAGGCGGCCCGCGGCGATGGCGTCGCCCTGGCCATCGCCCAGCCCGGCCATGCTCTGCATATCGAGCCCGGCGCAAAATGCGCGGCCTGCACCCGACAGCACAACGGCGCGCAAGTCCGGTTCGCGCGCGAGACGCTGGCCGGTCTCGATCAGCGCGTCGAACATGGCGGGGTCGAGCGCGTTCATCTTGTCGGGCCGGTTGAGCCTGACCTCGGCCACGCCATCTTCGATGGTCAGGATGATGCGTTCGCTGCTGGTGCTCATCTTGCATGGCTCCTTGCTGGAATCGGGTCCTGCGCCGTGGGCAGGACATAGTCTTTGAATTGCTCGCGCAGCTTCACCTTGAGCAGCTTGCCCGTGGCGGTGTGGGGCAGCGAGTCGACAAAGGCGACGTCGTCGGGCACCCACCATTTGGCGACGCGCGCGGCGAGAAACGCGAGCAGTTCGGCGGCGCTCACGTCCTTGCCCGCGCGGCGCACCACCACCAGCAGCGGGCGCTCTTGCCACTTGGGATGTGGCACGCCCACGACGGCGGCTTCGGCCACGGCGGGATGGCCCATGGTGGCATTCTCCAGGTCGATGGAAGAAATCCACTCGCCGCCGGACTTGATCACGTCCTTGGCGCGATCCACCAGCTGCACATAGCCGTCGGCATCGATATTGGCGACGTCGCCGGTGTCGAACCAGCCGTCGGCGTCGAGCGCGTCGTGCTCTGCCTTGAAGTACGCCGAGGCGATCCACGGCCCGCGCACCTTGAGCCGGCCAAAGGCCTGGCCATCGTGCGGCAGCGCGTTGCCCTGGTCGTCCTCGATGCGCAGGTCCACGCCCCACAGCGCGCGGCCTTGCTTGAGCTTGATCTTCAATTGCTCCTGCGTGCCCAGCGCTTGATGCTTGGGCAAGAGCGTGCTGATCACGCCGATCGGGCTGGTCTCCGTCATGCCCCAGCCCTGGACGAAGCGCGCGCCGAACTGCTGCTCGAAGCGCTCGATCATCGCCGCCGGCGCGGCGGAGCCGCCTACGCCGGCCAGCTTCAGCCCGAGCGAGCGCGCATCGATCTCTGGATGCGCATCCAGGTACTGGAACAGCATCAGCCACACCGTGGGCACCGCGGTGGAAAAGGTCACGCGTTCGTCGCGCAGCATGCGGTAGACGTTTTCGCCGTCCAGGTGCTGGGCGGGCAGCACCATCTTGGCGCCCGTCATGGCGCATGCGTAGGGCATGCCCCAGGCGTTGGCGTGAAACAGCGGCACGACCAGCAGGATCGCGCTGTCCGCGCTCACGCCAAAGGTGTCGAACGCACAGGCCTTGAGGCTGTGCAGCACGGTGGAGCGATGCGAATACAGCACGCCTTTCGGGTTGCCGGTGGTGCCCGATGTGTAGCAAAGCGACGACGCGGTGCGCTCGTCGAACTGCGGCCACGCATAGTCCTCGCTGCCGGCCTCGACCAGGTCTTCGTAGCACAGCAGGCTAGGCAGCTTGCCGGCGAGGCCGAGCGCGTCGGTGCCGGCGCGATCGGTCATTGCCACGTAGTGCTTGACGCTGGACAGGCGCGGCGCGAGTTGCGCCACCAGCGGCGCGAAGCACGGGTCGAAGAAGAGCACGCGGTCTTCCGCGTGATTGATGATGTAGTCGATCTGCTCGGGGAACAGGCGGGGATTGACGGTATGCAGCACCACGCCCGCGCCCGACACGCCGAAGTACAGCTCCAGGTGGCGGTGCGTGTTCCACGCCAGCGTGCCGACGCGGTCGCCTTGCTGAATGCCAAGCCCGGCGAGCGCGCTGGCCACCCGCTTTGCGCGGCGGTGCACCTGCGCGTAGTTGGAACGCACCGTGCCGCCATCGATCGTGCGCGACACGATCTCCTGCAGCGGGTGGTACTGCGCGGCGTACTCGATCAGTGAGGAAATCAGCAACGGACGGTCTTGCATGAGGCCTAGCATGGTGCGCGTCTCCTGGTTTCGAATGGGTGGTGCGATGCGTAGCCAGCGGTGGTCAGCGGCCCTTGAATGCGGGCTTGCGCTTTTCCAGGAACGCCGCCACGCCTTCCTTGAAGTCCTCGCTCTTCGAGGCGCGCGACTGCAGCGTGGCTTCTCGTTCGAGCTGCGCCGGCAGGTCGCTCTCCAGGCTGGCGTTGAGTGCTTCCTTGATCAGGCCGTAGGCAAAGGTGGGCATCTGCGCCAGGTGGGCGGCCAGCTTGGCGGTCTCGGCCGGCAGGGCTTCGTCTTCATGCACCTTCCACACGAGGCCGATGCGATGGGCTTCTTCGGCGTCGATTTTCTCGGCCAGGATGGCCAGCGCGCGGGCGCGCATCTCGCCCGCGTAGCGCGGCAGGAAGTAGGTGCTTCCCGCATCGGGCACCAGGCCGATTTTCGAGAACGCCTGCAGGAACGACGCGGAGCGGCCAGCCAGCACCACGTCGCCGGCCAGCGCCAGGCTCATGCCGGCGCCGGCCGCTACGCCGTTGACCGAGGTGATGACGGGCTTGGGCATATTGCGCAGCGCCAGGATGATCGGGTGGTAGCGCTCGCGCAGCAGCGTGCCCGAATCCTGCAGCCCGGGCTCACGCCCGGCCAGGTCGGCGCCCGCGCAAAAGCCGCGGCCATTGGCGGTCAGCACCACCGCGCGCACGGCCTCGTCCTGCGCGGCGCGCTCGACGGCGGCGCGCAGCTCGAGCATCAGCGCGCTGTTGAGCGCATTGAGCACGTCGGGGCGGTTCAGGGTGATGGTGGCCACGCCCTCGGCGGCGTGATAGAGCACGGGTGATGTCATGGCTGTCTCCTTGTCGTAGGTGTTCTGATGCGCAAATGCACAAATGCACAAATGCACGAAGGCTTGAGTGTGTGTAGCGCCGCGCGGCTCAGGCCGCCTTGCCCGGTGCCTTGGGCGGATGCAGTGCATCGGCGGACGCGTCGCCCAGCTTGCTGCCGCCATCGCAGTCGACGATGGTGCCGGTGATATAGCGGGCGTTGTCGGTGGACAGGAACAGCGCCGTATTGGCGATATCGTCCTTGTCGCCGTAGTCGCGCAGCGCCAGGCGCGCCTTGAAGCGCGCCTCCATTTCCGGCGTGGGCGCGAGCCGCGCCATGCCCTCGGTGCCGGCGATGGGGCCGGGCGAGATGGCGTTGACGCGCACGCCGGCCGGGCCCCATTCCATGGCCAGGCATTTCACCAGCATGTTGATGCCGGCCTTGGCGGCGCAGACGTGGGCCTGGAACATCATCGCGTTGACCGCCTGCGGCGCGGTGATGGCGATCAGCGAGGCGCCCGGCGCATTGAGAAAGGCAAAGCAGGCTCGGAAGACATTGAAGGTGCCGATCAGGTCGATATCCACCACGGTCTTGAAGCCGTTGGCGGACATGCCTAGCGCCGGTGCGACAAAATTGCCGGCCGCGCCCGAGATCACGATATCGATCGGGCCAAGCTCGTCGCGCGTGCGCGCAAGCGCCGCCTCCACCGCGCCGTAGTCGCGCACATCGGCTGCCATGCCGATGGCGCTGCCGCCGGCGTCGTTGATGCTGGCCGCCGCCGCGGCGATGCGCTCGGGGTCGCGGCTGACCAGCGCCAGCCTGGCGCCCGCCTTGGCAAAATGCCGGGCGATGCCCAGGTTGATGCCGGACGAGGCGCCGGCGATAAACACGACCTTGCCGGCCAGGACGTCATCTTTGAACGCGTTGGACATGGATTTCCCTCACCAGGATGGGTTGGATGATGAAAGCGGATGGCCCGGCACGGGGGTCGGGCGGGAAGATCAGCCGCGCACGCGGCGCGGGCGCACGGATGGCAAATCGGGGAGCAGGATGGCGCGGGCTGGTGCTGGCGATGCCTCGAACATCGCCACCGGACGGCTGGAACGGGTCATGTCTGTCTCCTGGCTTTTATCTTTTGCCATTGATCTTTTAAGCGGCCTCTGACTTGGGCCTCCGACATCCTACTCCGAAGCCGTGATTCGATCACGCGCGGATCTGGCAATGACGGCGCGCGCGGCGCGCAAAAGAAAAAGCCCGCACCCAAGCCGGCGTGCGGGCTGCCGTCCGCGATGGACGGGCCAGTGTGTCATGAAGCGCGCCCCCGCAGCTTCATGACGAGGTCGATGATGGTGCAAAGGCGCGTGGCGCGCATTGACCTGGGTCAAGCGCGCAGCAGCATGCCGGGATCAGGCCAGCAGCGCCGTCACCAGGTCCTTGCTGCGGGCGGCGGGCACCTGCTCGAAATGCAGCGCCGCCTCGACGTGGTTCAGGTGCTCCACCATCAGGGTCACCGCGCGCTCGGTGTCGCCGGCGCGGGCGGCCTCGATGAAGTCGCGATGCTCGTCCGAGGAGCAGGCGGCGTCGCGGCGGGACTGGTAGAGCATGGTGATCACCGCGCTGCGCAACGACAACTCCTGCAGCATGCCGGTCAACACGCCATTGCCCACCACGTCCGCCAGCATGATGTGGAAATCGCTGAGCAGGCGGGTGCGCACATGCGCATCGCTGCCGCCCAGCGCTTTCTTCTCGGCGACGAGGTGCCGGTCGATGCGCTTGTAGTCGGCGGCGGTGGCGCGCGCCACGAATTCACGCGCCAGGGCCGCCTCCAGGATGCGGCGCACCGCGAACACTTCGCGTGCCTCCTCGGCACTGGGCTTGGCCACGAAGGCGCCCTTGTCCGGCACGATCTGGATGAGCTTGTCCTTGGACAGCATCAGCAGCGCGGCGCGCACCTTGGTGCGGCTGACGCGGTAGACGCTGGCCAGGGCCTCTTCGCGCAGCTTGGTGCCGGGCGGCAGGCGGTGCGAGACGATCGCCGCGACGATGTCTTCGGCGATCGCTTCGGCGGTCATGGCAGGGTCGATATGCTCAGGCATGGTCGCGCACTTGCGCAGCGTCTCGGTAGGAGGAATCCCGAGATTCTAGCGCCCCGCGGCCGTGCCGGGCAGCGGGGATGCCCCGGGGGTAGCCAGGGCGGCCTCGTGCGGCGCCGGGGCAAAGCCCGCTTCGAGGTCGCTGGCGTCGATCCTGCCGTTGAGCACGTCGTGGGCGCGAGCCCGGTCGATATCCTTTTCCCAGGCGGCGACCACGACGGTGGCCACGCAGTTGCCGATCAGGTTGCCGACCGCGCGGGCAATGCCGATGAACCAGTCCACCGACAGCACCAGCACCAGCCCGATGGCGGGAATGGCCGGATGCGCCGACAGCGTGGCCGCCAGGATCACGATGGCCGAGCCGGGGATGCCGTGCGCGCCCTTGGAGGTGACCAGCGCCACCGCCAGGATGCCGAGCAGGTCGCCCAGCGCCAGCGGCGTATTGGTGGCCTGGGCGATAAACACCGCGGCCAGCGTCAGGTAGATCGAAAAGGCATCCAGGTTGAAGGAGTAGCCCGTGGGGATCACCAGGCCCACCACCGATTTCTTGATGCCGAGGAACTCCAGCTTCTTCATCACCTGCGGCAGCACGCTGTCGGACGATGCGGTGCCCAGCACCACCAGCAGCTCGGCGCGCAGGTAGCGGATCAGCTTGAAGACGGAGAAGCCGCACAGGCGCATCACCGTGCCCAGCACCACCATCACGAACAAGGCCACCGCGCCGTAGAACACCAGCACCAGGTAGCCCAGCTGCTTGAGCGAGCCGATGCCGTACTTGCCCACGGTGAACGCCACGGCGCCCAGCACGCCCAGCGGCGCCAGCTTGATGATGAAGCCCATCATCTTGAACAGCGTGTGCGAGAAGTTGTCGATGATCGTCACCAGCGGCTGGCCGCGCTCACCCACCAGCGACAGCGCGCAGCCGAACAGGATCGAAACCAGCAGCACCTGCAGCACGTCGCCGCTGGCGAACGCGCCCGTGATGGTGCTGGGAATCAGCTTGAGCAGGAAATCCACCATGCCCGCGCTCTTGACCTTCTCGGCGGTGTCCACATAGGCAGACATGGCCGAGGCGTCGAGCGAGGCCGGGTTCACGTTCATGCCGGTGCCGGGGTGGAAGATGTAAGCCAGCGCGATGCCCAGCGCCAGCGCGATGGTGGTGACCACCTCAAAGTAGAGCACGGCCTTGACGCCGACCCGGCCCACCTTCTTGAGCTCGCCGGCGCCGCAGATGCCGGCCACCACCACGCAGAACACGATCGGGCCGATCAGCATCTTGATCAGCTTGATAAAGGCATCGCCCAGCGGCTTGAGCTTGGCGGCAAATTCAGGGAAGAACAGCCCGAGCGCAGTCCCGAGCACCAGGGCAACGAGGACCTGGCCAAACAGGGATCGGAAGAAGCGGGAAAAGGCGGCTTGCGGGCGGCCGGAAGCCGGCCGTTGCTGGACTGCTGGGTGCATCGTTGTCTCCATGCGGACGCGTCCTAGACTTTGGCTGGCGCATCCTGTCATTGCTGCAGGAATTGCCGGTTGCCCGCGTGGCGGGACAGCCGGCCTGACGTGCCGGGCGCGTGGCCGGGTGAGGGCTGCGGCGCTTCGTGGATTGGCCCGCTTGTTGGGGCGAAATCCACGCAACTCGCTGTCCGGATCGGATTGTCCGCAGCGAATTGTCGGAACGTGGAAGCCAATATAGTGCATATCATTTTTGTATGCAATTTTTGAATTCACTGTGCTACCATGAATCGCACAAAATAGAGCTCTCGCACGAGAGTCAGGGCGCACCGGGATGGTCCGGCGGCGCCGGCCCGGCACCCGAGGCACCGCTGGTGCGGGGCTTGCATGATCCGGCGCCACCCGCATTCGCGCACTTCCAGCAGGAGACACGCATGGCAGCAACCCTCACGCCCGCTACCGAAACCGGGGCGCGCATCATGGCCTGGGCCGATACCCTGGCCGTCCACACCGAGCAGCCCGGCATGCTCACCCGCACCTATCTCACCGAAGCGCACCACGGCGCCGCCGCGCAGCTCACCGAGTGGATGCAGGCTGCCGGCATGACGGTGCGCCGCGACGCGGCCGGCAACGTGATCGGCCGCTACGAGGGCACCGCGCCCAATGCGCCGGCGCTGCTCACCGGCTCGCACTTCGACACCGTGCGCGATGGCGGCCGCTATGACGGTAACCTCGGCGTGATCCTCCCGGTCGCCTGCGTGGCGCAGTGGAACCGCCAGGGCAAGCGCTTCCCGTTCGCCATCGAGGTGGTCGGCTTTGCCGAGGAAGAGGGCGTGCGCTTCAAGGCCACGCTGCTGGGCAGCCGCGCCATCGCCGGCACCTTCGACACCAATGTGCTCGACAACGTGGACGACTCGGGCAAGACCATGCGCGAAGTGATGCGCGCGGCAGGTTTCGATCCCGCCGGCCTGCCCGCCGCCGCGCATGCGCGCGAGCAGGTGCTGGCGTTCGTGGAAGTCCATATCGAGCAAGGCCCGGTGCTGCTCAACGAAGGGCTGTCACTGGGTGTCGTGACCGCGATCTCCGGCGCCACCCGCTTTATCGTGGAACTTGAAGGGCTGGCCGGCCACGCCGGCACCGTGCCGATGGACATGCGCCGCGACGCCGCCATGGCCGGCGCCGAGATCGGCCTGTTTATCGAGCGCCGTTGCAGTGGCCTGCCGGGCCTGGTCGGCACGATCGGCCAGTTCAACGTGCCTAACGGCGCCGCCAATGTGGTGCCGGGCCGCGCGGTCTTCTCCATCGACATCCGTGCCGGCGAAAACGCCGTGCGCCAGGCTGCCGTGAATGACGTGCTGGCGGAGATCGAGCGCGTGTGTGCCCGGCGCAATGTGCGCGTGCAGATCCGCAAGACCCACGAGGCCGTCAGCGTGCCGTGCGCGCCCTGGCTGCAACAGCAATGGGCGGATGCCATCGCCCGCCAGGGGCTGCCGGTGCGGCACCTGCCTTCCGGCGCCGGCCACGACGCCATGGCCATCGCGGCCATTGCCGATGTCGCGATGCTGTTTGTGCGCTGCGGCAACGGTGGCATCAGCCATCACCCCACCGAGATCATGACCGCGGAGGATGCCGCCAGCGCGGCTGCCGTGTTCAGCGATTTCGTCGAGCATTTCGACAAGCATTCCGCGCCGCAGCAGTAAAGCGCCCGCATCCGCCATCCTGAAAGACTTTTCGAGAATCAACATGACCGCAAGAGACAACGTGAACCCGCTGCAGACCACGCTCACCAACTACATCGACGCCCAGCGTCCCGCGCAGGAAGCCTTCCTCGCCGAACTGGTCAAGGTGCCGTCGGATAACCCGCCGGGCGATTGCGACGCGCACGGCGCGCGCGCCAAGGTGCTGCTCGAAGGCCTGGGCTTCAAGGTCGAAGCGCACAAAGTGCCGGACGAGCTGGTCAAGGCCGCTGGCATGATCAGCGCCACCAACCTGCTGGTGCGCAAGACCTTCGGCACGGGCGGCCCCACCATCGCCATGAACGCCCACGGCGACGTGGTGCCTCCGGGCCTGGGCTGGACCAAGGACCCGTACGGCGGCGAAATCGCCGACAGCGAGTACGGCCCGGTCATGTACGGCCGTGGCGTGGCGGTGTCCAAGTCGGACTTCGCCACCTACACGTACGCTGTGCTGGCGCTGATGGAAGCCGAAAAGCAAGGCGCCAAGCTCAACGGCACCCTGGAACTGCAATTCACGTACGACGAGGAAACCGGCGGCGACATCGGTCCCAAGTTCCTGCTCGACCAGGGCCTGAGCAAGCCGGACTACGCCATCTCGGCCGGCTTCTCCTACGGCATCACCTCGGCCCACAACGGCTGCCTGCACGTGGAAGTGACGGTCAAGGGCAAGCAAGGCCACGCCGCCATGCCCCACACCGGCGTGGACGCGATCGAAGCCGCCACCCATATCCTGCAAGCCATCTACGGCCTGCGTGCCGAGCTGGCCACGCGCAAGTCGAAGACGCTGGGCATCGATACCGCCACGCTGAACGTCGGCCTGATCAAGGGCGGCATCAACACCAACGTGGTGCCTGACCTGGTGACCTTCCGCGTCGACCGCCGCATGATCCCCGAGGAAATCGGCTTCGACGCCGAGGGCGAGCTGCGCGCCGTGGTCGAGAAGGCCGCCAAGGACCGTCCGGGCATCGAGGTCAAGGTCGAGCGCATCATCCTGGCCGAGCCGCTGTCGGAACTGCCGGGCGTGGAAAAGCTGATCGGCGCCCTGAAGGGCCGTGCCGAGGAAGTGTTCGGCGTGGAGATCCCGGTGCAAGGCGTGCCGCTCTACACCGATGCCCGCCACTACACCAAGTACGGCATCCCCACCGTGCTGTACGGCGCCGGCCCGCGCACGCTGATGGAAGCGCGCGGCCACAACTCGGACGAGAACCTGCGCCTGAACGACCTGAACCGTGCCACCAAGGTGGTGGCGCTGGCGCTGTCGGATCTGATCGGTTGATCCGTCATGGTCCCGGGGCTGATATCAGCCTCGGGACTAGAAGAGAGGGCAGGCGCTCGCCGCGCCCTCTCGTCAGCCTTGATCGCAAGATCATGCGCATGACGAATATATTTACCTGGTTATATCAACTTATAATTCCTCATTGGAATTAACTAAGGTGGATCGGCTGTCTGCCGGCTTGGTGCCGGCCAGGTCTTACGGCCTGGCAGAACGCTCCACCGGCGGCGTTTCGTCCCCATCTCCCAGCGACCGCTGCATCAGCACCGTATCGATCCACTGCCCGTGCTTGAACCCGACGGACTGCAGCCGGCCGATGGTGCGAAAGCCCACCCGCTCGTGCAAGGCCAGCGAGCCAGCGCCTTCGCCGCTGGCGGTGCAGGCCACTACCGCCACCATCTGCCGCCACGGGCCGCTCTCGCAGCGCGACACCAGCGCGGCAAGCAGCGCCAGGCCAAGGCCCTGGCCCCGGTAGCGCTCGTCGATGTAGACCGAATCCTCAATGGCAAAACGGTAAGCACTGCGCGTGCGGTAGGCGCTGGCGTAGGCGTAGCCCAGCACCTCGCCGCCGCGCTCGGCCACCAGGTAGGGCAGGCCCTGGCGCTTCACCTCGGCGTGACGCAGGCGGATGTCGTCCACGCCCGGCTCGACCTCCTCGAACGACGCGCGGCCGTGACGCACGTGGTGCGCGTAGATGGCCTGGATGGCGGGGATGTCGGCAGCAGTGGCGTCGCGGATCGACGGGCTGGCGCAGGCCTGGACGGCGGCGGTGGCATTGGCCACGGCCATCGGCGTGGCTGAGGCGGCGCTGAGTGTGGCGAGAGGGGCTTTCATGATGCTGGCGCGGCGAGCGGTCTGGGCAGGTGAGCCGGTTCGAGCGTAGTCGATGCCGGGGGAAAGGCGATACGTGGATGAAAGCCGTGTTGCGGCAAGCTGCCCCGCAGTGGCAAGGGCCGGGGCACGCTGCTACCTTAACTTGCGCCGATGCTATAAAGGAAGCTTCGCTGACTTATGCAGCGCATAAGAAATTCTTTGGCATGCGGCATCTCAATCCCGACTTCCTGCACGCTTTTTCACTGGTTTGCGATCTTGGCAGTTTCTCGGCGGCGGCCGAGCGCCTCGGTTTGAGCCAGCCGGCGGTCAGCCTGCAGGTGCGCCAGCTGGAGCAGCGTTATGGCCTGCGCCTGCTCGAACGGGTAGGGCGCCATGTGCTGCCCACCGCCGCCGGCGAGGACTTGCTGGCGCACGCGCGTGGCGTGGCCGGTGCGCTGGCCGCCGCTGACGACAGCATGGCGCGCCACGCCGGTGGGGTGGTCGGCCGGGTGCGGCTGGGCACTGGCGCCACCGCCTGCATTTACCTGCTGCCTGCGGTGCTGCGTGACCTGCGCCGCGCCATGCCTGCGCTGGAGATCGTGGTCAGCACGGAAAACACCGGCGAAGCGCTCAAGGCGGTGGAAGACAACGCCCTGGACCTGGCCTTCGTGACGCTGCCGGCCTCTGGCCGGATGTTCGATATCACGCCTGTGCTGGAAGACCCGTTCGTGGCCATCGGCCCCGCCGACGACGAGCCGTTGCCCGCTACCGTGACGCCCGCCGACCTGGCCGGCCGGCCGCTGGTGCTGTTCTCGCCCGGTGGCAATACGCGCCGGCTGGTGGACGAATGGTTCCTGCGCGCCGGCATCAGCGCACGCCCGGTGATGGAGCTCGACAGCGTCGAGGCGATCAAGGAGCTGGTGGGCGCCGGGCTGGGCTATTCGGTGCTGCCGGGCATGGCGCTGCCGCCGGGCCAGCCGCGCGCGCGGATCGCCGTGCGCCCGCTGGCCCCGCCGCTGGCGCGCACGCTGGCGCTGGTGCTGCGCCACGACAAGCCGCTGCGCGCCGGGCTGCGCGCCACCGTGGCGGCCCTGCTGCGGCTGGCGCCGGAAAGGCAAAGCCCGGCCTGAGCCGATATGCCACCTCTCGGGGGCATGCGGGCGGGCAACGCCGCTTGTATAGTGCGGGTTTCAGCCCCGATGCCGGGGCATCGGTCGAACCAGGAGTGCCGCCATGATCACCATCTATCACAACCCCCGTTGCTCGAAGTCGCGTGAAACCCTCGCGCTGGTCGAGGCAGCCGCTGGCCGGCTGGGCGAGCCCGTGGAGATCGTGGAATACCTGAAGACGCCGCCCACGTTGTCCACGCTCAAGCAGCTCCACACCATGCTGGGCGTGCCGGTGCGCGAGATGGTGCGCGACAACGAAGCGCCCTACAAGGAGCTGGGCCTGGCCGATCCGGGCCTGACCGATGCCGAGGTGCTGGGCGCGGTGGCCGACCACCCCATCCTGCTGCAACGCCCGCTGGTGGTGCGCAACCGCCGCGCCGCCATCGGCCGCCCGCCCGAGAACGTCTCCCCCTTGCTGGCCTGAGCCGGCGCCGGCATACCTTGGTCCCGGAATAAAACCGGCCCCCACCTAGGTGGGGGCCGGCCCGGTCAGGGAGGCTGAACTGCTTCAGGCGGGTCGTCTAATGAACACCCAGCCAGTGCATGGCCTCCTGGCCGAAAGCGATTGCCGCCAGGACCACCAGCAGGATCACCAGCGTCACCGCGCTCACGTAGACCGTGGCCTTGGCGACGTCGGCGTCGTCCTCCAGGGAATGCGAGCGTGTGGACTCTCGCGAGGATGCGCTCACGTGCGGCCAGTGCAACCGGCCGGCCATATGGCGCAAGTGCAGGTCGGGATGGAAACGCATGGGCGACACCTCCTGGGCGTGGCTCGCGAGGCCGTGTAAGCGTATATGGCGTGGCGCCGCGGCAGCCCTGTGACGGGGTGGGTTCGGATGCCATATACGTCTTAACTATAGCTGGCGCGGCCCAGGATGCGAGGCCGGCGCACGGCCCGCGGCAATCCGCGGGCAAACCTGCTCAGGCCGTGGGAGCCGGTGGCGCACCATCGCTTTCGGCCAAAGCTTGCGCGGCGGCCAGCGTGGCCTCCCGCGCGCGCAGCTCGGCGAGCATGTTGCAGAACAGCGCACCTTGCTCCAGCGCATCGTCAAGCGCCACATGGGTGTGCGGCAGCGGGTCCTTCCACTCGGCCGGCAGTGCCGGCTTGACGGTCTTGCGGTAGGGCAGCCCGGTCATGGCGAACCCCAGCGTCTTGATGTCGAGCGCGGCCCAGCCAAACGGCGAGCGGCCGGCAAAACGCATCATGTACCAGAACATCCAGGTGAAGTCGAAGCCAGCCGGAAAGGCCACGAAGACCGGCTTGCCGGGCAGGCTTTCCACCCACTCCACGTAGCGCACCATGGCCCGCTCGGGCGGCTCCAGGTCCTGCCGGCAGGCGGCCCAGGCTTCCGGCTGGGTTTGCCACCACTGCATCTGCGCCGGATGCCCGGCCGCGCCCGGCAGCGTTTCCAGGTTGGCCGAGAAGGTGCTCACCACGGTCTTGTCCGCCAGCATCGCGGCGGAGGCGAACGACAGCATGGAGTGCGGCCCGGGGATGGGGCCGTCGGCCTCCACGTCGGTGCTGACATAGATTTCGGGACGGGTGTCAGGTGCCTGTCGCTTGGCCATGGCCTGCCTTGGAAATGAGGTTCGAGAAAAGCGGCGGCGGGTTTAGCCCACTAGCCCACTAGCCTGCCAGGCCACTAGGCCACATCGATCAGGTGGTCCGCCACGTACGGGTTGTTCTTGCGCTCCTCGCCAAAGGTGGAGACGGGCCCGTGGCCGGGCACGAAGGTGACGTCCTCGCCCAGCGGCCACAGATGGGTGCGGATCGAGCGGATCAGGTCGGCGTGGTTGCCGCGCGGAAAGTCGGTGCGGCCGATCGAGCCGGCGAACAACACATCGCCCACGATGGCAAGCCGGTTGGCGCGCGAGAAAAACACCACGTGGCCGGGCGTGTGGCCCGGGCAGTGGTAGACCTCCAGCGTCTCGCTGCCGAACTGCACGGTGTCGCCCGTGTCGAGCCAGCGCTGCGGCTCGAAGATCTCGGCGTGGCCAAAGCCGAAGCGGCGCGTCTGCTCGGGCAGTTGCTCGATCCAGAAACGCTCGTCCTCGTGCGGCCCCTCGATCGGGATTCCAAGCTCGCGCGCGAGCGACGCGGCGCCCGCGCAATGGTCCACATGGCCGTGGGTGAGAAAGATCTTCTCCAGCGTCACGCCGTGTTTTTTGACCGCGGCATGGATGCGGTCAAGGTCGCCGCCGGGATCGGTCACCGCGGCGCGGCCGGTGGTCTCGTCGATCAGCAGCGCGCAGTTCTGCTGGAAAGGCGTCACGGGAATCAATAGGACTTGCATGGGGCGGAATTCAGGAGGGGGAACGCGGGATATCGCGAAAGCCGCGGAAGCCGTGGAAGCCGCGGGCGCCTGATGCGCCACAACGGGCGCAACCGCCGGGACGGCCCGCGATTGGAATCGTCCTCGCATTGTAGCGTCGGGCACACTGGAACGTGCTGCGCCCGGCAGCACGGCCAAGCCATGAAGCCATGCGGGCAGCACACCGTGAAAGCCTTGCCAGGACTGGCATTGCGCCCGACCGCCGCCGAATCGGGTACGGTTTTTGCCGCGCGTTACAGACAATTCGTAACATAATCAAGACCATAGGTGTAACTGCGTGATGCTAGACTCCCGCGATGTCTTGGTTACCCCCCCATTTTCCCCGCCCCGGGCGGATCGTCCGCCTGTGCCTGCACGCCACGTGCGCGCTGGCGCTGGCCGCCTGTGCGATCCCGCCGGCGGATGAAGCGCAGGAGGGCATGCCCACTGCCGCCACCCCGGGAAGTGCCAAGGCTGCCAAGCCGGGCAAGACGGCCAAGGGCGACAAAAACGGCGGCAAGCATGGCAAGGCCGATGACGCCACCAGGGGCGAGGCGACCGATCATGCCCAGAAAGACAACGGTAACGGCTGGGGCCTGTTCCGCTGGGGCGGCGGCAACGATGCGCTGGGCGAGGGCGCCGGCCAGGGCTCGCTGGAAGGCTTGCGGCCCGACTTGGGCTCCTTTGAGCAGCGCGGCACGGCGTCCTGGTATGGCAAGGGCTTCCATGGCCGCAAGACCGCCAATGGCGAGCGCTTCGACATGCGCGCGATGACCGCCGCGCATCCCTCGCTGCCGCTCGACAGCTGGGTGCTGGTGCGCAACCTGCGCAACGGCAAGGTCGCGGTGGTTCGCATCAACGATCGCGGGCCGTATCACAGCAACCGCGTCCTCGATGTCTCCTATGGCGCCGCCAAGCGCCTCGGCTTCACCGACCACGGCTCGACCCAGGTGGAAATCCGGCGCCTGTCGCGCTCCGAGGTCGCGGCGCTGGGGCCACAGATCGCGCCGGGCGATGACGATGCGGGCGATGGCGGCGACGATGCCTCCACCGGTCCCGAGATGGCAGACAATCCCGCCAAGCCGGCGCGCACGGCCCGCAAGGCGCGCAAGCCTGCCACCACGAAGCGCAAGAGCCGTTGAGCCGGGGCGCGGACCATGCAGCCCTGCCAGGTCCGCGAGGCCGACGGCGCCAGCCTCGCGCTTGTCTCCGGCTTACTCCGTGGCTTCGTCCTCCGCGCCACCCTCGGCGCGCTGGGCCAGCGCCAGCCGGTACAGCGCATCCGTTGGCGCACCGGTAATGGCGGCGGCAAGCTTGGCAGCCCGCTTGGCCGGCAACTCGGCCAGCAGCAGGCCCAGCACCTGCTGGGCGCGGGCGTCGGGCAGGCCGGCATCCGCCGCCGCCGGTGCTGCCCCTTCCACCACCAGCACGAACTCGCCCTTGGCGCGCGACGGATCGGCGGCGAGCCAGGCCGGCGCCTCGCTCACGGGCAGCACCTTGATTTCCTCGAACAGCTTGGTCAGCTCACGGCCGATCAACAGCCGCCGGCCGGCCGGCAGCGCGGCAGCCAGCGCCGCCAGCGTGTCGGCGATGCGGTGCGGCGCCTCATACACCACCCAGGCATGGTCCAGTGTGGCCAGCCCGGCGATGGCATCGGCGCGCGCACGCGCCTTGGGCGGCAGGAAACCGGCAAAGGTGAAGCGGCCGTCACCGCTGTCGAGCATCGCGCCCGCCACCGACAACGCGGCCACCGTCGCACTCGGGCCGGGCAGCGGTACCACCGCGTGGCCCGCGGCGCGCGCCGCTTCCACCAGCCGCGCGCCCGGATCCGAGATGCCGGGCGTGCCCGCGTCGGACACATAGGCGATGCGCTCGCCGGCCGCCAGCCGCGCGTTGATGCGCTCGGCCGCTTCGCGCTCGTTGTGCTCGTGCACCGCCAGCAAAGGGCGGTGCAGGCCCACGCGCGTGAGCAGTTGCCCGGTGTTGCGGGTGTCCTCGCAGGCCACGGCGTCGACCAGGCCGAGCACATGCAGCGCCCGCAGCGAGAGATCAGCCAGGTTGCCGATCGGGGTGGCCACCACATACAGGGTGCCGGACGGGTAGGACTGGCCGGCCGCCAGGGAGATCCAGTCAGTCATGCTTGAGAACTTCCGTTGAAACCATCATTCAAATCCACGATGTCGCCGACGCAGGCGCGGGGAGCCCGGGCCGAGTCGCGCGCGCTGGACTACCTGGAAAGGCAGGGCCTGGCGCTCGTGGTTCGCAATTATCGCTGCAAAGGCGGCGAGATCGACCTGATCATGCGCGCGGCCGACGGCACGCTGGTGTTTGTCGAGGTGCGCCAGCGCGCCAGCCGTGCTTATGGCGGTGCGGCGGCCAGCGTCACGCCCGCCAAGCAGCGGCGCATCCTGCTGGCGGCGGCGCATTACCTGGCGGCGCAGGCAGGACAGGGCTTCGAGCCGCGCTGCCGGCTGGATGTGGTCGCGCTGGAGCCGGGCCGCCTCGAATGGATCCGCGACGCGTTCGATGCTGGCGCGGCGCAATGAAGCGGCAGGCAGCCCAGGCGCCTGCGTCATAATGCAGCGGTATCTTGCGGCGCATGCCGTATTTGAAAAGCGTTTGAAAACAAGAAGGCCGATCGAGCCATGCATATCGATAGCATCCAGCAGCATTTCTTCGACAGCGCGGAGACCAAGCGCCAGGCCGCCACGGTGATGGCGCCGCACATCGCCGCGGCGATCGAGCGCCTGGTTGGCGCGCTCACCAGCGGCAACAAGATCCTGGCCTGCGGCAACGGTGGTTCCGCCGCCGATGCCCAGCATTTCGCGGCCGACCTGATCGGCCGCTTCGAGCGCGAGCGCCCGGGCCTGGCGGCCATCGCGCTGACCACCGACAGCTCCATCCTCACCGCCATCGGCAATGACTACGATTTCAGCGTGGTGTTCTCCAAGCAGGTGGAAGCGCTCGGCCAGCCGGGCGACGTGCTGCTCGCCATGTCCGCCTCCGGCAACGCCGCCAACGTGATCGCCGCGGTGCTGGCCGCCAAGCAGCGGGACATGAGCGTGGTGGCGCTGACCGGCCAGGGCGGGGGCGAGCTCGCCGGCCTGCTCGACGAATTCGACGTCCACCTGTGCGTGCCCAGCGAGCGCGCGGCGCGCATCCAGGAAGTGCACCTGTTGACCCTGCATTGCCTGTGCGACGGCATCGACGAAGCGTTGCTGGGCGAGGGGTAAGGCCTGCGCCCACCCAAGCTCGCCGCGCGGCGCTGCCGCCTTTTGCCACCACAGCCCTTTTTTTGCCTCACCGCTTTCAGCAAGGACCGCATGACGACTCTGCCCAACCCGCGTGAATCCCGCGCCGCCCGGCTGACCGGGCACCTGCCGCGCCTGGCCCGCACCGCCGCCATGATGGCGGCCCTGACCGTCGCGGCCACGCAGCTCGCCGGCTGCTTTCCGGTCATCGCTGCCGGCATGGCCAGCGGCGTGACCATGGCCACCGACCGCCGGCCCACCGCCACCCAGACCATCGACCGCGGCCTGCAGCTCGAAGCCGAGAACACGCTGAACTCGCGCTACAACGGCCAGGCCCGCGTGAGCGTGTCGGTCTTCAACCGCAAGGTGCTGCTGACAGGCGAGGCCAAGGACAACACGGTCAAGCAGCAGATCGAGCAATACGTAAAGGGCCTGCCCAATGCGCGCGAAGTGGTCAACGAGCTCGAGATCGTCTCGTCGCCGTCGTTCGTCACCCAGAGCCAGGACACCTTTATCACCAGCAAGGTCAAGACCATGCTGGTCACCGCCGATGGCGTGCCCTCGAACTCGATCAAGATCGTCACCGAGAAGGGCGTCGTCTACCTGCTCGGCGTGGTCACGCCGCCCGAGGGCGAGCGCGCCACCGATGTGGCGCGCAATGCCAGCGGCGTGGTCAAGGTGGTCAAGGCATTCGACTATGTGACCGAAGCCGAGGCGGCCAGGCTCGACGCTGCCTCCACCGGGCGGACCACGCCGCCAGACGCAGCGCCCGCCACACCTGGCACGCCAGCACCGGTGCAGTCGGCGCCCGCGCAAACCGCACCCGACGCCGCCAGCGGCGCCACGACCAGCCCGGTGGCATCGCCCGTTGCCTCGCCGGTGGCATTGCCGCCCGGCCGTAACCTGCCCTGAACGGCCGCGCGCGAAAGGCGGCCCGCCAGGCTCCCGCCTTTCGCGC
>NZ_JBXAHA010000018.1:0-80349 GCF_058794615.1 Cupriavidus sp. GW823-FHT07A04 | reverse complement strand
TACCCCCCCCCCCCCCCCCCCCCCCCCCCCCCCAGCGCCCGCCAACTCTGCCGGCTGCTGCCGGCCGCCGCCCGCGCCTGAGAGCAGCCGGCGCAGTTCGATCTGCGGATTTCGCATCACATGCGCGCGCTGCGCTGTGCTAGGGTTGGCACGCCCTCGCGGCGCGACCCCGGAGCGAACACCATGAACCAGACCCTCACACCAGCTGCCCTGCCGACGCTAATAGCGTTAATAGCGCTGACGCTGCTGGCCCTGCCTGCCTGCGCGCGCGCGCAGGCGACCGACGCCACCGCGCTGCAGGCGCGCAACTGGGCCGCCGCCTGCGCCGGCTGCCACGGCCCGGCCGGCCGCGCGCCTGCGGGCAGCGTGGTGCCGGCACTCGCCGGGCGCAGCCAGTCCGAGCTGGTCCGCCAGCTGCAGGACTTCAAGCAAGGCAAGCGCGAGGCCACCGTGATGCAGCAGATCGCCAAGGGCTACAGCGACCAGCAGATCGAGGCCATCGCGGGCTGGTTCGCCGCCGTGCGCTAACCCTGCAACCCGGCAAGGAGATTTCCAGATGCAACGACGTGAGTTTCTCGGCACGCTGGCCGGCGCGGCCATGTTCGGCACGCTCGGCGCGCAGGCCGCGACCCGCAGGGCAAAGGTGGTGGTGGTGGGCGGCGGCTATGGCGGCGCCACTGCCGCGCGCTACCTGCGCGAATGGAGCACGCAGGGCATCGAGGTCACGCTGGTCGAGCCCAACGCCAGCTTTGTGTCCTGCCCGCTATCCAACCTGGTGCTCGCCGGCAGCAAGCGCATCGACGACATCACCTTGTCCTACGATGCGCTGGCAAAGCGCCACGGCGTCAAGGTCGTGCGCGACCACGTCAGCGCCATCGACGCCGCGCGCCGCGAGGTACGCCTGGCAGGTGGCGGCACGCTCGCCTACGACAAGCTGGTGCTCTCACCTGGCGTGGACGTGCTCTCCGGCGAGATCCCGGGCCTTGCCCAGCCCGGCGGCGACCAGATCCTGCACGCCTGGAAGGCCGGCCCGCAAACGGTGGGCCTGCGCCGCCAGTTGGAGGCCATGCGCGACGGCGGCACCTTCGCCATCAGCATTCCGCTGGCGCCGTATCGCTGCCCGCCTGGCCCCTATGAGCGCGCCTGCCTGGTCGCGGACTATTTCACCCGGGCCAAGCCGCGCAGCAAGGTGCTGATCCTTGACGCCAATCCCGACGTCACCTCCAAGGCAGCGCTGTTCAAGCAGGTCTGGGCCACGCGCTACCAGGGCATGGTCGAGTACCGGCCGCAGTACAACGCCGTCGATGTGGACCCTGTCACCCGCACGCTCAAGTTCGAGGTGCAGGACGACGAGCGCGCCGAAGTGCTCAACCTGCTGCCGCCGCAGCGGGCCGGGGCCATCGCCGTTGCAAGCGGGCTGGCCACCGCCAACGGCCGCTGGTGCGAGGTCGATTTCCTCACCTTCGAATCCAAGGCCGCGCCCAATATCCACGTGCTCGGCGATGCCATCCAGATTGCGCCGCTGATGCCCAAATCGGGCCATATGGCCAACCAGCATGGCAAGGTGGCGGCCGCTGCTATCGTGTCGCTGCTAGCCGGCCACGCGCCCAACCCCGAGCCGCTGTACAACAACACCTGCTATAGCTTCACCTCAGAGCGCGAAGCCATCCATATCGCCAGCGTGCATCGCTACGATGCCGCGCAGAAGACCATGGTCACGGTGCCCGGGTCAGGCGGGCTGTCGGCGGCGCCGAACGCGCTGGAAGGCACCTATGCGCAGGCGTGGGCGGATGCCATCTGGGCCGACATGCTGGGCTGAGGGCAGTCCGCGGCAGTCACGATCTGCGTTGTCGTGCTGGAGAACACCACGGGCTTCGCTTCAAGTGATTCCTGGCTAAGCCACCCTCTCCCCCTGAGGGGAGAGGGAGAGACAGCCTTCGTCATGGCGCGCGGCTATGGCCCGTTCGGCGGCTTCGGCTATGCGAAGGGGTAAACACTATATGCGCAATTACGCATATACGAATATATTGAACGGCATGGATGAGATGGATCGCGTGTTCGAGAAAGTGTCGGGGTATTTCAGCCTGCTGGCAGAGCCCACCAGGCTGAAGATCCTGCACGCCCTGTGCGATGGCGAGAAGCCGGTGGGCACCGTGGTGGAGACGGTGGGATCGTCGCAGACCAATGTGTCGCGCCATCTCACCGCGATGTACCGCGCGGGCGTGCTGTCGCGCCGCAAGGAGGCCAACCTCGTGTTCTACGCCATCGAGGACGAGAGCGTGATCGAGCTGTGCCGCACGGTCTGCGTGCAGGTCGCCAGCCGGCTGGAAGACAACGCTTTGCCAGCCAGCATGGTCGATCGCTTCATGCCGCAGGCCACCCCGGCACCGCGCCGGCGCAGCCGCTGAGCAACGCGCCGGGCGCCAGGCAGCAACGCTCGCACCAAGGTTCGACGGCAGCCGTCCGCTTGCGCGGGCGCTGACCCACAACAGGTTCGCCGACGGTGCCTCTGGCGCCGCACGCGCGAGCCGGAGGAGACCGCAGTGCCGCAACAGAGCCGCCCCGGGCGCATCGTGCGTGCGCCGGAGCATTTCGTCAGCGCCTCGCTGCAGCAGGACATCACGCAGCATGGCGTAGGCGCGTCCGACAGCCCTCGCCGCGACTTCCTGCGCAAGAGCTTCCTGGGCGCCGCAGCCGCGCTGGCCGCTGGCGTCGCCAGCCGGGCCCGCGCAGCGGATGGCGTTGCCGGCGACGACGCCATCCTCACCCCGCAACCCTGGGCCACCACGCTCGGCCAGCCGGTTGCCGCGCATCCCTACGGCCAGCCGTCGCCGTTCGAGAAAAACCTGGTGCGCCGCGAGTCGCCAGGCCTGACGCGGGTATCGGCGGCCTCGGTCTCCTTTGCCCCGCTGCAAGGCTTCTTCGGCATCATCACGCCCAACGGCCTGCACTTCGAGCGCCATCATCAAGGCTGGCAGGACATCGATCCGGCCCGCCACCGCCTGATGATCAACGGCCTGGTGAAGGCGCCACGCGTCTACACCATGGACGACCTGATGCGCCTGCCCGCGGTGTCGCGCATGCACTTCATCGAGTGCGGGGCCAATACCGGCATGGAATGGGGCAACGTGGCGGTGCCCACGGTGCAATACACCCACGGCATGCTGTCGTGCTGCGAGTTCACCGGCGTGCCGCTCAAGGTCCTGCTCGACGATGCCGGCGCGGACTTCAAGCGCGGGCGCTATCTGCTGGCCGAGGGCGGCGACGGTTCAGGCATGACCCGCACCATCCCGATGGCGCTGGCCGACGAGATCATCGTCGCCTGGGGCATGAACGGCGAGATGCTGCGCCCCGAAAACGGCTACCCGCTGCGGCTGGTGGTGCCCGGCGTGCAGGGCGTGTCGTGGGTCAAGTGGCTGCGCAGGCTGGAGCTCGGCGACCAGCCGTGGAACACCAAGGACGAGACCGTGCACTACGTGGACATGATGCCCGACGGCATGCTGCGCCAGTACACCTCGATCCAGGAGTGCAAGTCCGTCATCACCACGCCCTCCGGCGGGCAGCAGTTGGTGGGGCGCGGCTTCTACAACATCAGCGGCCTGGCGTGGTCCGGGCGCGGGCGCGTGAAGCGCGTCGATGTCTCGGTCGACGGCGGGCGCAACTGGCGCACCGCAAGGCTGGAAACGCCCGTGCTGTCCAAATGCCTGACGCGCTTCAACCTGGACTGGGTGTGGGACGGCTCCCCGGCCATCCTGCAGAGCCGCGCCATCGACGAGACCGGCTACGTGCAGCCCCGCCTGGCGCAGCTGCGCGCGGTGCGGGGGGCGCGCTCGATCTATCACAACAACGCCATCCAGAGCTGGCAGGTGGCCGATGGCGGCGAGGTCTCCAATGTCCACGTTGACTAGCGCCGGGCGCGCGGCACTCCTGGCCATCGCCGCCGCGCTGTGCGGGCCAGCGGCGATGGCCGCCGCGCCGGACGGCAGCGCGCGTGCGGCGCTCGGCCGCACTGCCACGCCGGCAGAGGTCAAGGCCTGGGATATCGATGTGCGCCCCGACTTCCAGGGCCTGCCCAAGGGCAGCGGCACGGTGTCGCAGGGACAAACAATCTGGGACGGCAAATGCGCCTCGTGCCATGGCGACTTCGGTGAGTCCAACGAGGTGTTCTCGCCCATCGTCGGCGGCACCAGCGCCGAGGATATCCAGCGTGGCCGGGTGGCCTCGCTGACCGGCAACCAGCCGTACCGCACCACGCTGATGAAGGTCAGCACGGTCAGCACCCTGTGGGACTACATCCACCGTGCGATGCCGTGGAACGCGCCCCGGAGCCTGTCCGCCGACGACGTCTACGCAGTCACGGCCTACCTGCTCAACCTGGGCGATATCGTGCCGGCGGACTTCACGCTGTCGGACGGCACTATCGCCGAAGTGCAGCAAAAAATGCCGAACCGCAATGGCATGACCCTGCAGCACGGCCTGTGGCCCGGGCGGGGCCAGGCGGATACGCGCAATACGGCGTGCATGAAGGATTGCGCGCCCACGGTCAAGATCGTGTCGACCATGCCGGCCTATGCCCGCGATGCCCACGGCGACCTGGCGGCGCAACAGCGCACCGTAGGGCCCACGCGCGGCTGGGCTGCCGGCGGCGGCGCCAGCGCACCCGCGGCCGCCACCCCGGCCACACCCGGCGAGACGGCGGGTGCGAAGCTGGCCAGCCAGTACCAGTGCATAGCCTGCCATGCCACCGATCGCAAGCTGGTCGGTCCGAGCTTTGCCGAGGTCGCGCGCAAGTACAAGGGGCAGGATGCACAGGACGCGCTCGTCCACAAGATCCGGGCAGGCGGGCAGGGCGCCTGGGGCAGCATGCCGATGCCGCCTCAGGCGCAGATTCCCGATTCCGACCTGCGCACCGTGGTGGGGTGGATTCTTGAGGCAAAATAGCGGACTGGCCGCCCCGTGGCGCGGCCAGCGCGCCGCCGCGCCGGCCGTGCCGACAGGCAACACTGGCAGCGAGCGGGCTTTTCGCCGTCCCCACGGCTCTTCAAAGTTCGGAGCATATCCATGAAGCAGTTTGTCATCGCAACGCTGATGCTGGCTTGCGCCGCCTCGGCCAACGCGGCAGTCGATGCCGCCAAGGCCCAGGAAATCGCCAACAAGAACGCCTGCATGGGCTGCCACCAGGTCGACAAGAAGCTGGTTGGCCCGGCCTACAAGGACGTGGCGGCCAAGTACAAGGGCGACAAGAACGCGCTGGCAACGCTGACCAAGAAGGTCAAGAGTGGTGGTGCTGGCGTCTGGGGCCCGGTGCCGATGCCCGCCAATGCCGCTTTGAGCGACGCCGACCTGAAGACGGTCGTGGAGTGGGTGCTGGCAGGCGCCCCGGCCAAGTAAGCACAGCCAGGGCAAGCCCTGCCCGGACCGGTTACGGCTTCGGGACCAAAGGGGCGCCGATGGCGCCCCTGTGCGAGGGCGGCAATGCACCGCCCGCTGCGGCGCGAAAAAGGCGCGGCAGGCCAACAGAAAACCAAGCCGGAACGGAAAACGCAGGAGAAGAGGAAACAATGCATTCAAAACGACGAGACGTATTGCGGGTCACCTCCGTGCTCGCACTGATGGCCGCCACCGGCCTGATCAGCAAGGCGCAGGCGGCGGAGTGGAACAAGACCGCCTTCGACGGCAAGAGCGTGGCCGACGTCATCAAGGCATTTGGCGGCAGCGGCACCGAGAAGAGCACCGCCATTGTCTTTACCGCCCCCGACATCGCCGAGAACGGCGCCGTGGTGCCGGTCGCCGTGACCAGCAACATCCCTGGTACCGAGCAGATCGCCATCCTGGTGGAAAAGAATCCCAACACGCTGGCAGCGGATTTCATCATCCCGGCCGGCACCGAGCCCTTTGTCTCCACGCGGGTGAAGATGGGCCAGACCTCGATGGTGTACGCCGCCGTCAAGGCCGGCGGCAAATGGTACGTGGCGTCCAAGGAAATCAAGGTGACGCTGGGTGGCTGCGGCGGCTGAGGCCACGCTCCCATCCACCCAAGCGGATTTCCCGCCCCACCATTACCTGAAAGAGGAAAGAACATGGCAGACCCGATGCGCGTACGTGCCGCCGAGAGCGGCGGTGTGGTCGACGTCAAGATCCTGATGAAGCACGACATGGAAACCGGCCAGCGCAAGGACGCGTCCGGCAAGATCATTCCCGCCTGGCATATCCAGAGCGTGACGGCACAGTGCAAAGGCAAGGACGTATTCCAGGCCCAGTTCGGCCCGGCGGTATCCAAGGATCCCTTCCTGAACTTCAAGTTCAAGGGCGGCGCCAAGGGCGACAAGGTCACGGTGACCTGGGTCGACAACCGCGGTGACAAGCGGACCGACGAAGCGACCATTTCCTGATCGAACCGGGTACGGGTCAGTACCGGCCTGGCCGAGCGGGCAGCGGCATCCTCTGCTATGGTTCAGGTCGAATGTCGGGCCCGGGCCGGCGCATGGTGCGCGCGGGGGCGCGACCGGAAGGATAGCAATCATGCGGCGAGCATTTATTCGAGCAACGGCGGCGCTGGCGGCGATCGGCCTGGCCGCCAAGGCGGCGGCGCAAGCGGCGCCGGCGGCCGCCGGCAAGGGCGGGCGCGTCAAGGTGGTCTACCAGTTGTCCGAAGGCACGGACCAGGCGGTGCGCGCCATGGCTAACCTGCGCAACCACCTGAACGCCGCGCCGGATACCAAGATCGTGGTGGTGGCGTTTGGCTACGGCGTGGACTTCATCGTGGAAGGCGCGCGTGACGCACGTGGCAACACCTTCGAGGCGGCGGTCGGCGCGCTGGCCAGTTCCGGCGTCGAGTTCCGCGTTTGCCGCAATACGCTCATGGCGCGCAAGATTCCGGAGTCCAGCCTGCTGATGGAAGCCAAGGTGGTACAGGCTGGCGTGGTGGAAGTGGCCAAACTGCAGTTCGATGAAGGCTATGCCTATATCAAGCCGTAAATACGCAAGCCGTAAATACAGGATGTAAGCAGACAGGTTGTAAGCAGCACCCGCGCAAGAGCCGGCCCGCACCGGGCGCCGATAACGGGAAGACAAGCCATAAGATGGGCCCGCGCGGCCTGGCGCCACACGGCGGCAGGCTCCCGAGGCCCCGAGGAGAAGCCCCATGAACACGATCAGACGCCGCCACACCGGCGCCGCGCTGGCGCTGGCCGGCACCGTGGCGCTCGCCGCCGCGGCGGTGCACGCCCAGGGCAGCACCGCCGAGGAAATCGCCAAGTACCGGCAGATGCTCGCCGAGGGCAACCCCGCAGAATTGTGGGAAGCCGCCGGCGAGGAACTCTGGAAAAAGCCCGCCGGCCCCAAGAACGCCTCGCTCGAGCAATGCGACCTGGGTAAGGGCCCCGGCGTGACCAAGGGCGCCTACGCCGAGTTGCCGCGCCTGTTCAAGGATACCGGGCGCGTGATGGACCTGGAGCAACGCCTGGCCTACTGCCGCGTGACGCTGCAGGGCCTGACCCAGGAAGAGGCCCTGAAGAATCCCTTCGCCTCCACCGGCAAGCCCTCCGACATCGAGCGCCTGGTGGCCTTCGTGGCCGGCGAGTCGCGCGGCATCAAGATGAACGTGGAGCTGAACCATCCCGAAGAAAAGCGCGTGTACGCCCTCGGCCAGAAGATGTTCTTCTACCGTGGCGGCGCCTACGACTTCGCCTGCGCCACCTGCCACGCCGTGGACGGCCAGCGCATCCGCCTGCAAGAGCTGCCCAACCTGCTGACCAAGCAAGGCGCGCAAGCCGCGTACACCACGTGGCCCGCCTATCGCGTCTCGCAGGGCGAGGTACGCTCGATGCAACACCGCCTCTATGACTGCCTGCGCCAGCAGCGCTTTCCCGAACCCGCCTATGGCTCCGACGTGATCACCGCGCTGAGCCTGTTCCTTGCCAGGAACGCAAACGGCGGCACGTACGACGGTCCGGCCATGAAGCGCTGAGGCAAGGGAGAGCAGAGATGAAACAAGCGCATAAATACGCACAAGGCACGCTGGCCACGTTCGCCATGCTGGCCTGCATGGGTGGCATGGCTCACGCGGAGGACAGCGCCAAGCCGGCCAAGGCCACAAAGCCTGCGAATGTCACCGCCAAGGTCGCCGCCGTCAGCGACGCCGACATGAAGAAGCTGATCGAAAGCTCCTTCACCTCCAAGGGCCCCGCCACGGTCGAAGGCGTGCTCGATCGCGACGCCATGCAGAAGGCTTGCAGCGACTACCCCGACCGCTCCAAGGTGCCGGCCGCGGTGGCCAGGAAGATCGAGGCCGCCGAGTTCAAGCAGATCAAGTACCCCGCCGACAAGCAATGGCTGGGCGACTGGAAGGAAGGCGAGAAGACCGCCCAGAACGGGCGCGGCATGCAGTTCTCCGACGCAGTCGGCAGCCCCAACGGCGCTAACTGCTACGCCTGCCACCAGATGACCAAGGCCGAGATCTCGTTTGGCAATATCGGCCCGTCGCTGTACCAGTACGGCAAGCTGCGCGGCGACTCCGAGGCGGTGATCAAGTACACCTGGGGCAAGATCTGGGATTCCAGCGCGTTCGCGGCCTGCTCCAACATGCCGCGCTTCGGGCACAAGGGCATCCTCACCGAGCAGCAGATCCGCGACGTGATGGCACTGCTGCTGGACCCCGCCTCGCCGGTCAACCAGTAAGGCTGCGCAATGACACCCAGCCGCATGGCAGGCTCCCTCCGGCGCGCGCGCGTGCTGCTGCTTGCCGCACTGGCCTGGAGCGGCGCGGCCGCCGCGCTGGAGGTGGGCGACACCGTGCGCCTGCCGCCGGTGCAGTTGCTCGACGGCCGGGTCGTGACGCCCGCCGACCTGGCCGGCAGGCCGCTGGTGGTGGAAGTCTGGGCATCGTGGTGCCCCTTCTGCGCACTGCAGAACCCGCGCCTGCAAAAGCTCTTTGAGAGCACCGGCGGCGCGCGCGGCGGGCTGCAGGTGCTGGCGGTCAGCATCGACAAGGACCCTCGCGACGCCACTACCTACATGGCGAAACACGGCTACACCTTCCCGGCCGCGATGGACACCCCCGCGCTGCGCGCCGCGCTCGGCAAGCGCCGCGGCCTGCCCGAGCTGTACGTGATCGACGCCCACGGCAAGGTCGTGCAGAAGGAGGTCGGCGAGATGCTGGAAGAGGAAGTCGCGGCGCTGGCCAGGTACGCCACGCCAACGCAGAAGTAGCCGCATTGGCCATATCGGCCACATCGGCCACATCGGCCACAAGATGCCGGGTCGCAAGAGCCAGACACCGGCGCATGACATGCACAGGACGAGACAATGAACCGACGCGAGTTCCTGCAGGTGCTGGCTATCGCCGGCGCCGGCGGCATGACCTTTCCCGCCACCGACGCACAAGCCGCGCAGGCCGCCGGCAAGCTCTATGACGTGCCGCGCTTCGGCAATGTGCACCTGCTGCATTTCACCGATTGCCACGCACAACTGCGCCCGCTGCATTTCCGCGAGCCCAACGTCAACCTCGGCGTGGGCGACTACGCGGGCAAGCCGCCGCACCTCGTCGGGCAGGCCTTCCTGCGCCACTACGGCATCGCCCCCGGCAGCGCGCAGGCCCACGCCTTCACCTATCTCGATTTCACCGAAGCCGCGCGCCGCTACGGCAAGGTTGGCGGCTTCGCCCACCTCGCCACGCTGGTCAAGCAGCTCAAGGCCGCGCGGCCCGGCGCGTTGCTGCTCGACGGCGGCGACACCTGGCAGGGCTCCGCCACCGCGCTGTGGACGCGCGGGCAAGACATGGTCGACGCCGCGCTGGCGCTGGGCGTGGACGTGATGACCCCGCACTGGGAGATGACGCTCGGCGCCGAGCGCGTCACCGAGATCGTCGAGCGCGACTTCAAGGGCAAGGTCGCCTTCCTCGCGCAGAACATCAAGACCAACGACTTCGGCGATCCCGTCTTCGACCCCTACGTGATCCGCGAGATGAACGGCGTGCCGGTGGCCATCATCGGCCAGGCGTTCCCCTACACGCCGATCGCCAACCCGCGCTACTTCACGCCAGACTGGACCTTTGGCATCCAGGAAGAAAACCTGCAGCAGGTCATCGACCAGGCGCGCGGCAAGGGCGCGCAGGTGGTCGTGCTGCTGTCGCACAACGGCATGGACGTGGACCTCAAGCTCGCCTCGCGCGTGCGCGGGCTCGACGCTATCCTCGGCGGCCACACGCACGACGGCATGCCGGCGCCGGTGCCAGTCAGCAACGCCGGGGGCACCACGCTGGTGACCAACGCCGGCTCCAACGGCAAGTTCCTCGGCGTGCTCGACTTCGACGTCAAGGGCGGCAAGGTCAGCGGCTTGCGCTACCGCCTGCTGCCGGTCTTCGCCAACTATCTCGCAGCCGATCCCGCCATGGACGCGCTCATCGCCAAGGTGCGCGCGCCGTATGAGAAGCAACTCGGCGAAGTGCTGGCGCGCAACAGCGGCCTGCTATATCGCCGCGGCAACTTCAACGGCACGTTCGACCAGTTGATCCTGGACGGCCTGATGGACGTGCAGGGCGCCGAGATCGCCTTCTCGCCGGGCTTTCGCTGGGGCACCACGCTGCTGCCCGGGCAGGCCATCACCATGGAACACCTGATGGACCAGACCGCCATCACGTATCCCCACACCACCGTCACCGCGATGAGCGGCGAGACCATCAAGACCATCCTCGAAGACGTGGCCGACAACCTGTTCAACCCCGATCCCTACTACCAGCAAGGCGGCGACATGGTGCGCGTGGGTGGCCTCCAATACACCATCGACCCCACCGCGTCGATGGGAAAACGCATTACCGAGATGCGCCTCAAGGGCCAGCCCATCGACGCGGCCAAGACCTACAAGGTAGCCGGCTGGGCACCCGTCTCGGAAGACGCCCGCCAGAGCGGCAGCCCGCCGATCTGGGACCTGATGGCCCAGTGGCTGCGCGCCTCCGGCGAGGTCACCGCCCGCCCGTTGAACCTGCCGACCGTGCGCGGCATGACCGGCAACGCAGGCATGGCAACGTGATTGAACAGCCGCGAAAAACTGAGCTACAATCGTTCGTCACGGGCCGATAGCTCAGCTGGGAGAGCGCTGCGTTCGCAATGCAGAGGTCGGGAGTTCGATCCTCCTTCGGTCCACCAAGAACATGTTCTAGCTCGTCTAGGAAAGTCCAGAGAACCCCGCAAGATCAAGGCTTGCGGGGTTTTTTGTTTCCGGGGGAGCGATCGAAAGTCGTATTACATCGGAGGAGGTTCAGAAGGATCGAGATCGATTATTTGGGAACATGAAAGGTAAGCCCTCCTTGTTCAAGCATCTGGTTGGTTATGTCTGGCGTATTGAGTACACGCGTTTGGCTGGATATCACATGCACATTATATTATTTTTAGATGGCGCATACGTTCAGAAGCATGGGGATTATGCGCATAAGTTAGGGGAGTATTGGCGGGCCGTGATTACTGAAGGCCGGGACTATTTCGAAAACTGTAACCGAAATAGGGGGAAATATGGCGATAATTGGGCTCTCGGTCAGGTCGACCATTGGGACGCTGATAAACGAGGCAAATCTCTCAATGCAATGGGATATCTTTGCAAGGCCGGCCAGATTGTCCATGTCATGCCTTATCCGAGATGCCGCCTCTTTCAAAGCGTTTTTGTGCGCCGACAGCACAAGGTGAATGGAGGGCGTCCGCGTACGAGGGGCCTTAACGGAACCGACAACCAACCTTCTACGTGTTGAACATCGATATCCGATTTTTCTGCTTCCCATTGTAATCAAACGCTTAGGAGGTATCGTGTTCGCCAGGTGCAACCGCGGCTGCCAAGGGTTGCACTCGAGCTTTGTCGCTGCCGCGCAGCGGCAGCGTCAGCCGTAAACGGACAATCGACCCGAACACATGGCTTCACTGGCCGGATGCCGCCAGCAAGGGCACTCCTGCAATCAAGGACGGGAGACTGACGGTTCGAGAACCGGGACGCCAGCATCGCAATATCGTGGTCTCGTTGCTGCGCCAACAGTTGCCTTTAACCGATTTGCGCCTTAACATAGACCGTGGATAAATTAACCAATTAGATCATGTCCCTTTACGATACCGTCGATTTCATCAATCCGCCGCAGGACGTCGTACGTGATGCAGTAACCCGTGGTGTTTCGGAGAATCCCGCAATCCAACGCCTGAAGGCGCGTGTTCTCGCTGAAACGAAGCCCAGCGAGGTGATCTCAAGCTTCGACCGTATGCATCATCGACACAACCGTTCGTGACAGTGTGGTGACAACCGATTCGGTTAAGCTGACTGCGTTTTTGGTGAAAATCGCATCGCGCTGCAATCTCGATTGCGACTATTGCTACATGTACCACCACGCAGATCAGGGGTGGCGTGCCATGCCTCGGATTCTCAGTCGCGAGAACCAGGACTTGTTCGCTACGAGGTTGGCAGAATATGTCCGGGATGCGGGACTTTCGAGATGCGCAGTCATATTCCATGGCGGTGAGCCGCTTCTCGCAGGCGGAGACGAAATCGTTTCTTTCTGCGAGCGAATCAAAGTCGCCGTTGGAACAGAAGCCCAAGTCGATTTCGGCATTCAAACCAACGGCCTTCTGCTCACCGATGCGGTTCTGGATCGTTTCGAGTCGGCGTCTATCGACGTGTCGTTGAGTATCGATGGTCCGAAGGAAGCTAACGATCTTCATCGGACCACCCGAAAGGGGCGGTCGAGTTTCGATCGCGTGATGAACGCACTCGAGCGACTCAAAAAGCGTCCAAATATCTTTGCGGGCGTTATTGCAGTCATCGATACGCGAACTCCACCAGAGGCGCTTCTTGAGTTCTTCAGTTCGCTGAACGTTCCGAAGCTGGATTTCCTCCTTCCTGACGCAAATCACCTCCGACTTCCTCCGGGTCGGGAGGTCTCCTCGAGCGTCTATAATGACTGGCTGATACGAGCATTCGATGTATGGCTCGACAAGTACCCGCATCTGCCGGTGAGGACTTTCGAATCACTTCTGGATGCAATCGCTGGCCTGCCTTCCAAGACGGATGCCTTCGGCTTCGGCGATGTCAGTCTCATCACGATCGAGACTGACGGGACATACCACGATCTTGACGTACTAAAAATTACGCGCGAGGGGGGGACGCGGTTGGACGGTTCCTTGTCGGACACGTCAATCATCACAGTTGCTCGCTCGCCCCAGCTATCTGCACATCGCGCACTTTTGCGGAAGGACGGGCTGTGTGCGGCCTGTCAACAATGCCCTGTCGTTGAAATCTGTGGTGGTGGTTCAGTACCACATCGCTACGGCAAAAACGGATTTGATAATCCGACGATCTACTGCCGTGAGATGTTTGGCCTGATTTCGCACGCGAAGAAGCGCCTTCAAGGGTTGCTGGCCGTCGAAGAGATCGCTCCGACAGACCTTGATTTTCAGTTGGATGAATTTGAACTAGCCGAGTCTTCAGCGTTAGCGATGGAGTCGCTTCGTCATTCTGCGGCTGCTGAATATGTTCCCCGCTTCCGCGCTGTTATCGAACAAATTCAGTCGTCTGGAGACCTGCTCGCCGGCGTGGCACAGGGCCTCCTGACAAGCGGCGATTTGCAGAATGTGCTTGCGTGCAAATCGGGCTCGATTGCCTGGGCGCGTGCATACGAATCACGCCAGAAGGGGCGCAGAGTGTTCGCGGTTGATGGCACCGAAATTACCGCAGACGCTGGCTACCTGAACTTCCTGGCAGCGGTGGAACCAGTCGGCGCAGAAGAAATGGCGATCAACCCGGATGATCCGTGGCTCCGCATTCCATTTGGGAAGGCCATCGATTTTGATTCGGGAGCCGCCTCTCCTAACGACGCAAAGCAGCTTGTGAAGGCGGCGCTCGAGATTATCCGTGGGTGGCGTCCTGCGTTGCACAGGGAACTGGTCCAGACATGTGACGCGGTGCAGTTCGTTCGCGATCGAACGGCTCATCCGGACAAGATCATATCTTTCAGCGACGATGCCGTGCCCGGAGCGCTTTACGTTTCAGCGATACAAGGCACTAAAGTCGTGGATGCTTATGACATGGCGGATTCGCTGATTCACGAGCATCGGCATCAGAAACTCTATCTGCTCGAACGGCTGGCTCCGACGGTGCAGCCTGGTGCTGCCAAGGTTGTCTCTCCGTGGAGGGAGGAACTTCGCCCGCCATCAGGGCTGCTGCACGCAGTGTTTGTGTTCGTTGAACTTCGTAGGTTCTGGATCTTCGTCAGGGATGCAGGGCCATCCGAGCTTTACTCTCGTGCGGAAAATCAGGTTCTTGTGACGAGCCGCCGGCTGCAGCAGGCGTTTGCAACTCTACGCGACTGCCCATTGACTGCAGCCGGGCGGGCACTTGTCGAAACGCTTGAACATGCCGCTGAACGTGAAGCCGAGCTTGGTGGTATCGCCTAATCGTCTTCCAGACGACCCTGTCCTGCGGCATGCAATGCTGCGGGATTATTTTTGCGACAAAGATGCGACCGCCGTGCGCACCTCCTCAGGCTGGCAACTAGACCTGTACTGGCCCGGCGGTGAAGATCGGCACGTCGATGGAAGGTTGCAGGAGGGGCTCGCATGGTGGGGCAATGACATTAGCCGGCACACGATGATCACAGCGACAAGGCGTAACGGTCGCATCCTCGAAGCGCTTTTCGACACATGGACACTGCACAGCTGGAGTGAATGGGCGCACGGCCGCCAGGAGACCACCAGCCCCGTTGTCTTGCACGTAGACGACCATCGCGACCTCGCTTGCCCAAGGCTATTTGTCCAAGGGGATGCCTTTTACGACGCACTGACGGGTAACGAGTGCAACGTGTATCGCCCCGAGTCGGTGTATGCGAGCATTCTGTCGGGAGCAGTGGGTATGGGCAGCTTCATGACGCCGTTCCTGCACAGATTTCCCGATTCAGAGATTCGGCATCTGTGTCAATACCCAAAAGTCTCCGCGACGGTGGATTTCCGCTTCGCAATTGCATCGGAGCCGGACACCCTGCTGAATCCAGGTATGGCACGACCCTCGGTAGAGTTGTCACCTTTGGCCGACGAGGTTGCTCTGCCCGGCCCAAGCCGCCTACGTGTCACGCCCAACCTTGATGATTGGCTGCAAGGTCTTGAGAGCGCTGACCCGCGGTCAATGCTGCTGCACATCGATATGGATTACTTCAATAATCGATATGATGGAGACTCAGACTGGGAACAAAGGAACCCAAGATTGGATCCCGATTGCTCACAAGTGCTCGAGCGCATCGACGAATTCTGCGACGCGATCACGCAAGCGGGCATCGGCTCGAGGATCGAGGATGTCGTCGTCGCATATTCTCCGGGCTTCTTTCCCGCGGAGTTGTGGAAGCCGGCGTCCGAAAAGCTACGTACCGGACTAGCGAGGATTGTCAAAGCGTGACCAAGGCAACCGTTGCTCTCAAAACGGCTCGACCTAGAGTTCCTGCGGACGCAGTTCACCTTGTTCGTACTCGAGGAACGCCGAAGCGAGGTGGTGGGCAAGGAGGGGAGTGCTGGCGAATCGAGGTTGATGGCAAGCGTGTCGGGACAGTCTTCATCAATCTCATCGACGAGAAACCGCTAGGCAAACACGCGTCGCTGCAAATCTATCTAAATCTAAAAAATCAGGGCATAGGGATCGGTCGGGTCGCGTATAGGCTCGCTTGTGAAGCAAGCGAATATTTGACCATCTATGCTCACATGCGTAAGAGCAATGTTGCGTCAAGACGGGCGGCGGAGGAGGCTGGCTTCGTCGACGCGACGCCGGCGTCACATCAGCAGCTGATCATGGCGTGGACCAAACAGTAACAGCTCGATATAAGCACTTACTAGGAACGCTTTTCCCGCGATGATTCATCTCGAGTTTGACGTCATGACTGACGATTTGTTGATGTGGAAGGGGCAGGTCGTTATGTCCAGAAGTGAAGAAGCGTATTTCGAGCGGATATTCGAACATTTCGCCGACGTAAGGCAACAATCCGTCCTCGAAATTGGCTTTGGACTGGGTATATCTGCGAGGTTGATTCAAAAGTACCTGCGACCGGCGGAGCATGACATCGTCGAAATAGAGAGCCAAGTGTTCCGCAATCTAGAGGAATTTTCGCTAACTCATGCATCGGTGCGCCCGATCGCGGGAGACTGGAAGGAGATCCCTGGCGATGGAAAGTATGATTTCATTTTCTACGACCCATACGACTATGTTTGCGACGAATCGCCCGACGACGCTCGGCGCGCGACCGCAGTCAAGCTGAAGAGCTTGCTCAAGCCATCGGGAATCCTGTGTCATCCACACTTCGGCGACGGCGATATTCTGGACGTTGCGGGCTTCGAAACGATCATCGTTGAGCGGTTGACCGTGGCTCCTATCAGTATGGCTGACGGTACATCTTGTACCGATGTTGCTGTGGTCTACCATCGGCCCGACCGAAACATCCGTGTTCGTGTCAGATAAGAGAACATCACATCGTACAGTGTTGACTTCCTCAGCGCACTCAGCCTTCGGCTTGCATGCGTGACGAGATTGACCTCGCGTGCGACCTCCTGCCGTTGCGCTGCATTTTCGTGTTTGGATCTGCGGGAGCGCTCGAATAATCGGAGCGATGCGCGTTCCCGGGCATGGCCGTCGCGTATGACGATAGAGCCTATGCGGGAAGCTCGGAAATCGGGCTTCACACGGCAACGCTGCCGCGATGATTGACAGGGGATCATGTATTCAAAGCAACGGACGCGGGAGGCGAGCGATGGGACAGATGTGTTACTGAAGCACTGTGGCGTTCGTATCTCGCGCTGGCGCCTTCTGCGGCGAGGAAAGCCATTCCCCTGCTGATCTTCGGTGCTTGGCTCTTAAAGATGTACATGAAGGTCACCATCCCACTGCGAAGCACGGTTTCACGTCAGCAAGAGACGTACGTGGGGGTTGACATCGACTGTCTGCACCGGGTCGTTCTGAGACCCACACCCCAACCCGCAAATCGACGACGAACCAAAAAAACGAGCGCCATAGATGAGAGTGGGCCTTGCGCCCACTCTCATCGTTTATGCAGCACAACCTTACATCGGCACGATGTTGTACTTGGCCGTGCTTTCTGGTCGGGAAAGGCGTGAATGGCGCCGATGCCATCCGTGCCAGTGACGAACCGGACTTCGGAAGACTCAATACGCCAGTTCATGCCGGCGCGCTCGGCCCACACATCGACCGATTGGTTGGGCGCCAGCCGGTTACCCAGGCCGTGCCACGGTTGCTGGGACGTAGGCCATCGATTGAACGAGGTGCATGGTTGCTCCTTTGGAAAAAGCGAGTGCATAAAACCCGGCAAGAGCCGGGCTGAAAATGGAGTGAAGGGGAGGTATGGAGGGCGGTGCTGAGGGATGAGCCCGCAGCCGGGATCAGCGGCGAGACAGCGAAAACGGCTCGTCGTCCTCCCTCAGGCCGAATGGATGGGCTGCGTACCCACCAGAATCGGATTCGTCGAAGGACGGTTGTCGGCGGAAATGAGACTCGACCGACGATTGCCCGAACGTGCGTCCGCAGTCCAGGCAGCGGTAGTTGTGCAGGACCTTCTCGTCGATCAGCTCGCCCAAGGTAGCGCCGGCCGAGCAGCCGGCCGTTCCGCCCAGGACCCCACCGAAGATGGCCCCGGCGACCGTGCCCAGGGCAGCGCCGAGGGGGGCGATGAGTCCGATTCGGCCGCCGATGCGTGCGCCGTTCATGGCAGCGGCAAAACCGCTGGTGGCACCCGCGATGGCGCCAAGTGTGCCGCCAACTTTGCGCGCATGGTTACGGGCCACTACTTGCGACGATTGGCAATGCGGGCAGGTCGTCATCATGCCTCTTGCGCTCTGCGTCGCGGTTGTTGCAGCGTAGGTGGCCCCAGAGTGCACCGATCAGGAAGACCAGGGCGAAGCTAACGAGGTTTTCAAGGGGGGAACTGCTGGGTATCACGATGGCTCCTGGAAGGGACGGGCGGGGGAAATAGAGCGGTGGCGGTCCAACGCTCTCCATGGGCGTAATGTGTGGCTCAAATATTTTTCAATCCAAGAACGTGCGGACGAAAGCGGATCCTGCGGAAGTGGGACGTCCCGTTGGGTGTCTGAGCTCCCTTCTTTCGATCGCATGATTTTTCCGCTTTTCTATCCTCAACCTGAGGTATAATTTCCGGAAACTGAAAAGGAGCTGCTGTGTCGAAATCTAAGTTCGAGCTGGCCCATTCTGCGGCCTTCGCCCCGCGCGCTAAGACTGTTACCGACGCGGCGCTTGTTGAGGCACGGCTGCAAGAGCTATCAGCAGACTTGGTCACTAAGCTCCTGTACGACGCTGTTTTAAGCGGGCTTGGCGCGCGCAACGACACGACGCGGGCCTCCGCTGTCACCGCGGCCGGTGTGCAGCAATGGCTGAAGACCGTGGAAGTACTGCGCACTCAGCTGAGCGAGAGGGGATGGCGCATTCACAACGAAAAAAACTGCCCCTTCATTAGTTCGCCTGATCACTCCGTTTCCATTGTGGTGATGACGGGCAACAACGAAACGGGCAAGGAGGGCTTTGAAGACCCCACCAACCAAGCAGAAAAAGGCGTGGTTGTCGAAGGTTTCGTTCAATCAAACCGCCAATTGGAGCTGTTCAACCAAGACTCGTTCGAGTTGGCGAAGTCAAGGCAGCAGGAGACCCAAGTCTGGGCCTTCCTCTACCACTACGACAAAGCATTGAATGAAGTCAGGTTCGAACTCTCCTACCCGACAGGGTTCGGCAAAAAGAAAATCATCGAATGGGGTGAGCGCCTGATCCTGGGCGGCATTCCCAACAATCCCACGGATTTCACTGTCCGCAAGGACACCCCCAATGCTCCGGCAACGGTGGGAGTCGAGCCCAAGACAGGCACTTTTTGATCAGCGACCATGTCAGAAATCAACCCTTCGCAAATCACATTTGCCCGGGTTAGAAGGCGCCTCACAAAGGCGCAATTGGCCAAGGAGTTGGGCGTCACCAGCCGTAGCATCCAAAACTACGAGACCGGAAGCTCTGCTCCTGACTCGGAAATCCTGGCAAAAATGGCAAAACTGCTGAACTTCCCTCAGCAGTTTTTTTGCATTGAAGAAAAGATGCCTACCATCGGAGAGCATGCGGCCAGTTTTCGCTCACTCTCCAAGATGACAGAGGCCATGAAAAACTGCGCTCTCAGCGCAGGGGCTATTGCCGTCAATATCAACGAATGGATCGAGGAAAGGTTTAACCTGCCGCAAGCCGATCTGCCTGACCTCAGCGATCTCTCTCCCGAAGAGGCCGCCGCTACGCTGCGCAGAATGTGGGATCTGGGCAACGCCCCCATTCCCAACATGATTCACCTGCTGGAATCCAAGGGCATTCGCGTCTTCTCTTTGGCTGAAGAAGCCCGTGAGGTGGATGCTTTCTGCACGTGGTATGGCAGCAAGCCCTTTGTCTTCCTCAACACGATGAAATCAGCCGAACGCAGCCGCTTTGACGCGGCCCATGAGTTAGGCCATTTGGTACGCGATGTCTACAGCATGCAACACGGCGAGGCCCAAGGCATAGAGATGGAACGTCAGGCAGATGCATTTGCCGCTGCCTTCCTTATGCCAAAGGAGAGCGTGGTTGCGAACAAGCCGCCAGCATTCACAATCAGGTATCTGATGAAGCTTAAACACTACTGGGGCGTATCACTGGCCGCGCTGGCTTACCGCTACAACACTTTAGGCCAAGTAACAGAGTGGACGTATCGCAATCTGTGCATTGAGATTGCCAAAAGCGGCTATCGAACAAACGAACCAGAGCCGATGGAGCGTGAAAGCTCTCAATTGCTAACTAAAGTGTTGGACTTTCTGCAAAGCCGCAAGGTGGGGCGAGGTGAAATCGCCAAGAGTCTGTGCATTAGCGTGGATGAGATCAATGCCCTGACCTTCAAGCTGACTCGGCTCTCGGTGGTTTCGAGGGACCTGCCCACTGAGATTGTCACAAGGCAGCCGCCTAAACTCCGATTGGTATAAGTGCGGCATCGCCCAAGGTTGGACCGTTCATCTGACCACAGTCTGCGTGGTCATGAAATCAGACTTTGGATGAAGGATCGCCGGACGCTGTACGGCGTCAAGAACGTTATGTTGGCGCCGGCCTGTCGCGCGCCTGACAAGAAAAAGAGAGAGCTATAACGTGGCCTACGACTCAAAACGTGCGCTGGAACTTCTCCGAATCGGCTCGGGGCGTGCTAACGCTGCTTTCCGTGATGGCCAAGAAGAGGCCATTCGCCACATTGTCGAAGGCAAAGGCCGCTTGTTGGTGGTTCAGAAGACCGGGTGGGGCAAGAGCTTCGTTTACTTCATCGCGACCAAGTTGCTGCGGGAAGCTGGGGCCGGCCCTGCGTTGTTGATCTCGCCGCTGCTGGCGCTGATGCGAAACCAGATCGCTGCGGCAGAGCGGATGGGGGTTCGCGCTGCCACGATCAACTCCGACAACGTGGACGACTGGACGGTAATCGAAGGCAAACTGGCCACGGGAGAAATCGACATTCTGTTGATCTCGCCGGAGCGGCTGGCAAACGAGCGCTTTCGCACGCAGGTGCTGGCAGGTATGGCTGCGCAGATTTCCCTCCTGGTCATCGACGAAGCGCATTGCATTTCGGATTGGGGGCATGATTTCCGTCCTCACTACCGACTGCTGGAACGCATCGTCAAGACTCTGCCGCCCAATCTGCGACTTCTCGCCACCACGGCGACGGCGAACAACAGGGTGATGGAAGACCTCGCTGCGGTGCTCGGGCCCAAGCTAGATGCGTCCCGGGGTGATCTCAATCGCACCTCACTTACTTTGCAGACCATCCGTCTGCCCAGCCAAGCCGAACGCCTTGCATGGTTGGCGGAGCGACTCGCCAGGCTGCAGGGCCACGGCATCATCTACACGCTGACGGTGCGTGACGCCAATCAAGTGGCGGAATGGCTGAAGACCCAAGGCTTCTCCGTAGAGGCCTACACCGGCGAAACCGGTGATCGTCGAGAGCAACTGGAACAAGCGCTGCTCAACAATGAGGTCAAGGCGTTGGTTGCCACGACTGCCTTAGGCATGGGCTACGACAAGCCTGACCTGGCGTTTGTCATTCATTACCAGATGCCGGGTTCGGTGGTTGCCTACTACCAGCAGGTTGGCCGCGCAGGACGCGCGCTGGACTCCGCCTACGGTGTGCTGCTCAGCGGCCGAGAAGAGTCGGACATCACTGACTGGTTTATCCGGAGTGCTTTCCCAACCCGACAGGAAGTCGCCGAGGTCCTGGGGGCGCTTGAAGAAGCTCCTAACGGATTGTCCGTCCCCGAATTGCTGAGTAGAGTCAACCTGAGCAAGGGACGTGTCGAAAAGACGATTGCGCTTCTCTCCCTCGAAGCACCAGCGCCCATCGCCAAGCAAGGTAGCAAATGGCAGCTTACGGCAGCCACCCTGAGCGAAAGCTTTTGGGATCGAGCGGAACGGCTCACTGCGCTACGGCGAGAGGAACACGAGCAGATGCAGGACTACGTCAACCTGCCGTTTGGGGAGCACATGGGCTTTCTGATCGGCGCGCTCGACGGCGATCCAAGCGTTGTCACAAAACCTGCCTTACAGCCGCTGCCTACAACCGTGGACGCCGAGCTGGTCAAAGCGGCCGTCGCATTTCTTCGTCGAACCAGCTTGCCCATCGAGCCGCGCAAGAAATGGCCAATAGGCGGGATGCCTCAGTTCGGTATAGACAGCAATACGAACATTGATTTTCAAGCCCAGCCCGGTAAAGCACTATGCGTCTGGGGAGATGCCGGTTGGGGCGGCTTGGTTCGCCAGGGCAAATACCATGATAGCCATTTTTCCGACGACCTTGTTGCTGCATGCGTGAAGATGATCCATGAGTGGAGTCCGCAACCGACGCCGACTTGGGTGACCTGCGTTCCTTCGCTTCGGCATCCCGATTTGGTACCGAATTTTGCGCAACGCTTGGCTGCTGCGCTGGGTCTAGCGTTTCATATGGTCATCGCGAAAACAGACGCAAGACCCGAACAGAAAACGATGGCAAACAGTACACAACAGGCGCGCAACATTGATGGCTCACTCGCATTTAATGGCCAGCCCATCCCGCCCGGCCCTGTCCTCCTGGTTGATGACATGGTCGATTCGCGCTGGACGCTGACGGTGTCTGCGTGGCTCCTTCGCAAGAACGGTAGTGGCGCAGTTTGGCCGATGGCCCTCTCCCAGACGGGGCACGACGAATGACGCCAGTCCTTTCACCCAATACCCAGGCGATCTTGCTGCTGACGGCGCCGCTCATTGCCGGACGTGGCACTGCGTCACCCGATCTGCTTTCGCCCGGCGAATACAAACGCCTTGCCCGTCATTTGCGCGAGATCCAGCGGCAGCCATCCGATCTCGTCTCGCCGGAGGCGGCAGACATCCTGAGTGCGTGCCAGCAGGTGATTGACGAGAGCCGGTTGCAGAGATTGCTCGGGCGCGGGTTCCTGCTGAGCCAAGTCATCGAGCGATGGCAAGCGCGTGCTATTTGGGTGGTCAGTCGCGCGGATGCCGCCTACCCCCGGCGCTTGAAAGTGCGATTGCGCGAAGACGCACCTGCCGTCATCTATGGCTGTGGCGACATGAGCCTGCTGGATTCTGGTGGACTTGCCGTCGTCGGGTCGCGTCACGTGGACGACTCCCTCATCGACTACACGATGGTAATTGGCCGGCTCGCAGCTCGAGCAGGGAGAACGCTTGTCTCGGGCGGCGCCAAAGGTATCGATCAGGCCGCCATGCGTGGCGCTTTGGAGGCTGGTGGCAACGTCTGTGGCGTTCTGGCGGACAGCCTGGAAAGGACCGTCATGAACCGCGAGCACCGCAACCTGCTGCTCGATGGCCAACTGGTGCTGATTTCTCCCTACGACCCCAGCGCCGGGTTCAACGTCGGCAATGCCATGCAGCGGAACAAACTGATTTACGCATTGGCAGACACCTCACTCGTGGTGAGTTCTGACCTCAACAGGGGTGGTACTTGGGCGGGCGCCGTCGAGCAGCTCGACAAACTCAAGTTCGTCCCAGTCTTTATTCGAACGACCGGTGAACCTTCTGCCGGACTGGATGGTTTGCGAAAGAAGGGCGCGCTTCCCTGGCCGAACCCGCAAGGCGTGGATTCTTTCGAGACCGTGTTCAACGTGGCGATGCCGACGGCCTCCTCACAGGTTGGTTCTTCGCTGTTTTCGAACGACTGGCCATCGCCGACCGACGCCGCGCCCGTCCCATTCGACACAGCTCCAGCATCCCAGATCCGCAGCGAGCCATCGGCAGCCGTCGACGTTATTTCAGATGCGCAACCACCAGTTGCGGCATCTGAAGAGCAGTTGTCAGTCACATCGGAGGTCGTAGCACCGATAGACGAAGCCAAGGAATCGCCGCAGCCGGAATCGACCCCGGCCGAAGTGCTCTTCGCAGCAGTACGCACAGCGATTCGGCAGCTCTTGAGTGCGCCGATGAGAGACGCCGAAGTGGCCGCCGCACTGGACGTCTCAAACGCACAGGTCAAGGCATGGTTGCAGCGCCTGGTCGATGAAGGTGTAGTGGAAAAGCAGAAGAAGCCAGCGGGTTACGTCGTCAAGCAAAACCGGCTGTTCGAGTAACCGATGAAAACCATATCGCTGCGCTCTGCCTGGGACAAGTGGCAAAAAGATGACCGCACCTTCTGGTAACAGATGGACGCGCTGGCGGAAGCGCTGGATCGACTGATTTCGGAGGAAATCGAGTGTGTCTGACAAAAACAGTAAAGCGCTGAAACCTGGCTGGCATCGGGTGAGGTTTGGCGAGGTGGTGCGGCTCTCGAAGGCTCGCAGCCGAGATCCTCTGGCCGATGGCTTTGAACGTTACATCGGCTTGGGACATCTCGACCCGGACGATTTGCGTATCCGCAGCTGGGGCAACGTCGCTGATGGCGTAACCTTCACAGCCGTGTTTCAGCCGGGACAGGCGCTGTTCGGTAACGGCGTAGTCACATTGGCGAAGTAGTCGCGTAAGATCAGGCGAAAAAGAAGAAATCGCTCTACCACAGCCTCCGCTTCCCAGCGGTCGTCATCAGCTGCGCCGTGTGCCGGCACTAGGGGCCACGCCAACAGCATAGACAAACGTAATAACTTAACGCTTACCCAGAAGGTGATTGCAGCATGTTTGACTTCAAGAGCGCGAATAAAGAACAGCTCAAGATCGAGTACAACCGCATCGCTCGGGAGATCGGTGACGATCAGTTTTTTACGAAGAAGGAACTGAACCACCTCCCCGAAATCCTGATGGACGGCGAACAGGTGTTGGCATTCACCTCCGGACTAATGGACGGCAACACCTGGCTTATTGCTCTGACGGATCATCGCGTTCTGTTCCTCGACAAGGGCCTTATTTACGGGCTGAAGCAAGTATCAATCAACCTCGACAAGATCAATTCTGTTTCCGGTACCACGGGCCTCTTCTTTGGCGAGATTCGCATTGAAGACGACGCCAGCGAGCGGGTTGTCAAGAGCGTCTGGAAGAAGACGGTGGTCGCGTTCACGAACAAAGTACGCGACGCATTGCACGCGCACCGGAAGCCTACGGCCGGTCAAGCTGCCGCAGCCACCGCGTCCGTTTCGACGGCTGATGATGTTGTCTCGAAGCTGGAGCGTCTTGCAGCGTTGAAGGAGCGTGGCATCCTCACCGATGCTGAGTTTGCTGACCAGAAAGCTCGGATTCTGGCCTGACGCCAGGCAATTGCCTGAAGCCACAATAACAAAGTGATCAAGGAACAAACCGGATGGCAACTGTAAAGGAAAGCGTCCTAAAGACGGCGCAGATCCAGTCGATGGCGATCGATCGGCTGATCTTCCATGTGATCAACGTCGATGCGGACGGTGACGATCGTGTTGTTCCGCTGGACGAAGTGGAGCTTGACGTAGACCAGAAGATGTTCTTTCTTGAGCGGATCAAGAGCGTCTCCAAGGGAATCCAGTACGAATTTCTAGAGCATGGTGTCGGTGCAAAGCAACTCTGTGAACAACTCATAACCGATCCGGCCAGCTTCGTCGACGCGTCTCTTGGCCTTACGACCAACTTCGCTGCCCAGCACAAGAAGAGTATGGCCAGCGGCGTCTTTGTCGTCGCCACAGTGACTGTCCTCGTCGCAGAGAACGCGCCGCTCACGCTGGTCTTCCTTGCAAAGTTTGACCATCGCAACGTCTATCAAATCGTTGTGGAGGCAAAGGAAGACGGCACAAGTCACGCCGTGATGACGAAGGTTGCGGACACGCTTGTCGAGGACAAGAGTGCCATTCAAAAGAGCGCACTGGTCAATGTCAGCGACCATTTCGAGTGGAGCGTGTTGGCGGACGAACGCAAGCTTCGCCCGAATGGGGAAGTCACTGAATACTTCAAGACATTCTTGGCAGTCAAACTTCGCGAGATTGCTAGCGTGCTCACGCGCAGAGCCGTTACGAAGGTCAAAGAGTGGGCCAATGCCATTCAGGAAGCTCACATGCTTGAAGGTGAGCTTCGCGGCAACTATGGTTACAGAGCGGCTGCCTACATGAGTGCCAATGCGATCTTTGACTTCGATGGTTTTCTTGATGCCATTGTCCGCGAGTCTGATGACCCGGAAGTCGCGCGGGCGAACGCCGACAAAAAGCGGTTTTTGGAAGCATCATTGAGACAGCACCTTTCCAATGCCGGCCTCGAAAATCAGGTGTTTGCCACAAAGCCCAAGTCCCTGCCGAATCCCGACAGGAAGCAACAGTGGAGAACTTCCGAGGGCGTCAAGCTAGAATTCGAAGGTGAGCCGAAGGATTTCGGTATTACCACCGGTCCGCGGAGCGACGGAATGCCCGGCAGTCAAATCCTGATTCTGACGAAGAACATCTCGACAACATAAAAATGAGAGTGCATTTGGGGGTGGTTGAGTCGTTGTGTAAGCTGGGTCCGTTTTCGGCGAGCTGGGACGAGGCCGTCTCCAACTTGAGCGTTGCGGGTGTAGTGAACGAAGGGTCGATACAAGCCCTGGCAAATGTTCTGGCCGCATTCTCAGCCGCGGCACTCACCCGCCCGAATCTGCGCCTTGGTGACGAAGCCTACGACCAGGCCGCATTGGCAACCCTGCAGACCGAAGACCATGTCGATTGGCCGGGAGAGTGGCAACTGAGCTTGGACAAAGGCCGTATGCTGCAGGACATCCCCGATGCGGCGGAAGGTTACATATTCCTGACGCTCTCCGCGTTTCAAGAATGGGGGGGAAGGCTGTCCCCGTACGAACAGGGCGGAATGGCGCTTGGCGAGTCGCACACCTACTTCGTGGTCAATGGCATTGAGCGTGCCTTTGGTGGACCGCGTCTATCGGTCGTACCGCTCGGTGCTGAGCCGATCAGTCCAGCCGATGATTGCGCCTTCGATTTTCCGGGTGAAGCGGATGTTCTCAAGCTGATTCACGTCATTAGCGACCGCCGACTCCTAATGGATCCGGTGAAAGTGGCATTGACTTGGGGAGACAGGGATCAGGACGCCGCCGGCGCATTGCGCCGGCTTTCCGCGATGGTAGTTGCACTCTGCATGGTCCAGGACGTCTACCTGCGCGACAACGCAGTTAGGGTAGTGCTGCGCGGCACTCGACGTGTGGAACTGCCGTTGGTTGGTGGCAATGCTGCATCGATATCTGCCGAGCAACTTGATCAAATGTACGCAGCAGTTTCATGGATCTTTGCCGAGCGCGAAGAAACGCGCCACAAGCTGTTGACCGACCGGTTGTCTATCGATGTACGAGACGACACGTCTCTTGTTACCGCGCTGACCGCATTCCTTGTCGATGCGTTAAAGCAGGCGAAAGAGCGATACGGCTTCGTTATCCTTGACCGGAAGGATGCCTATTACAAGGAGTTGCGGGATCTGATGAAGGACGTGCGCGCGCAGGCAGACCTGTACGCGGCAAAGGTCCGCGATCTGGTTGCAGCACTCTCCCGCGATACCCTTGCGGTGCTCTTCATGATCGGTGTCAGCCTCATTGGCAAGACGAACACCAGCGCCATCCAAGGACTGGTTTCGACGACTGAAGTGCAGGTCTTCTTCAAGGTCCTGGCGATCTACTTCATTCTCTCGATTACGCTGCAAGGCTTCTCGCATTGGCGTGATCTGGCGCTTGCCAAGAAGGAAGGAAGTGATTGGCACAACCTGACGCGCGAATATGTGCCAGAAAGCACCTTCAAGCAGCACTTTGAGGCTCCGCGCAATAAGCGTCAGACGTTTTTCAGGATTGCCCTGGTAGTTTGCATCCTGCTGTACGCCACACTTGCATGCCTGAGCTGGAATATCGCCAAAGTATTCAGCGTGCTGTCAGGCATCGCTATTCATACGGGATTGCTCTCCGCAGGCACCTAAGCGGCAAGCAAGCGCGTCACCCCTACACATCAGCAGCCTTTATCTCCAGCGCCGTGGAGTATCCGCGCTCGATCAGGTGGTGCGTGAAAGTGATGATAGTCTATACGGTATTGTCGATTTGCGGCTTCCACCCAGGTACCGTCGCAGGCAGTTTCGGGAACAGGTCCGGACGGCCCCGCGCCAGCGTGATGCTGAAATTCGCCACGCCGCGCTGCATGCGGGCCCACTCGGCGCGCGCTGCGTTGGCCTTTGACGCGTAGGTATGGCGTAACACCTTCACGTGGTCCGGCCTCGGGTTGACCATGACGCCGGCGACGGCTGAGACCCGGACTTTGCGCATGGCGCTGATCCTGGCAGGCAGGAGCGCGGCCGTAGCGTTCGCTGCGATGGGGCGGCTGCGGGCCTGCGGGCTTTGCTCGCGACATCGAGGAGCAGCTGTTCCAGCGCGGCGTGGTCGTCGGATGGGCACCCCTGCGGCCTGGGAACCGACTTCGCGTGCTCACAGGCCGCGTTCCAACTTTCTCGTCCTAGATGATGGCGAGCGCATTGTGCTTCGCGCGCATCCGGTAGTGCCGCAGGTGCCCATAGTGCTTGTCGATCATCTCCGTCGAAGTTCTAGCCATCCGGGCCACTTCGAACCTATCGATGCCGTTAGTTTGCCGATTTCAGGTTGTGTTTCAATCGTGCAACACTATGGGCCAAGCTCTTAGGCAAGGTAGAAGACTGGCGCGTTGAGAGACAAGCCCCGAATGTTTGGGGGCATTTTTGGGGCACTAATTCATATTCAGGCTGATAATATCTTTATAAAACAATAACTTAATTGACTTGTTTTATAGTCCTTCGGCCACCAGGATTTGCAGTACAAGACAACGCACTACGTTTAACGACGTAGTGCGTTTTTTGTTTTGGAGTACGGCCTTCCCTGATACGCATGCTGACGCTGCGGCGGGCATGACGGCATGATTGCGCAATGCGCCCGCAGGGCACACGTCGTTCTCACGGCTCACCGCGGTTACTCGCGGCGCGTCTTTTGCGAAACCGGGACCACCGACGGATTTGCGGCCGTGGGTGCCGGTGCGGACGGCGCCGGGGACGGCCTGATCTGCGGGCTAGGCGAATGCGGCAACCGCACGGGTGCGATGCCCTCGGATCCCAGCAGCGCCTGGCCGTTGTCATAGCCGGTGGAGACGGCTTCGAGGTAACCCTGCGCAAACGTCTGCTCGGGCGTGACCAATGACTGGGCTGGTGCGGGGGGCTGGGCATAGGCGATGCTGTTCGCGCATAGCGCGAGCACGCGCATCAACAGGACACCTCGGCGCAGCGTTCGCATCCCTGCCTGCATGCGCGAGCAGGGCAGGCTCTCTCGTGGTGCATTGCGGTTGATCTTCATGACGGTTCTCCAAAGGAGCGATGGCTCCGGGTGGGACGGTGGGAACGTGGAAGGAAACGAGCATCGGCGCCGCGCTCTGAACCCTTAACCGCATGGACCATGCCATCCGCCTGGCGGCGCCAATAGCGCAGGCGTCGCCACTTTTCCGGGTAAACCTGTTGGAGAACGACAGACACGCAGGCTGGCCGCGGTTGGGCAGGACACAACATGCGATCGATGAAAGCGAGAGGCGTTTACCCCGGCCGGGCTGTGGATAACCTGGCAAAAACCTGGGGATAAGCAGGCAGGAAAGCTGTGCCCCGGCTGGGGGTGGGTTGTGGGGCGTATACGAACAACTTCGAGGCGGTTTTTTCCCGCCACGTATACGTCCAGTAGATATCCCGCGAGATCAGGGTATTCCCTAGGGCTTATCCCATCCGCAAGTCATTGAGCGGAAAGGGAAAAACCGGCTTATCCACGGGAAAACGGGCCGTTTACCTACTACTACTATATTGGTATACGTAAACAATAAAGAAAGACATAGGGCAACCATTGCGCCGGGCGTATACGTTGCCCGCCTTTGTTGCAGCGCTTCGCACGTATACCTGCACGGGCATCCTCGCCAGCAGGTATACGTGCCGCCGTCGCGTGCTACCGTCGCCTGCCCGACGTTTACCTCACCTTCGCGGCACCTTGAACGCTTGCCTTGCGCGCAAGGCCTCCTCTCGCGTCGCACAGCCTTCCCTGTGATCGTTGACCAGGCCCATGGCCTGCATCAGCGCATACATCGTGGTGGGGCCGACAAAGCGCCAGCCGCGTTTTTTCAGGTCCTTGGACAGCGCGGTGGATTCCGGCGAGATGGCCATGGTGCGCAGCACTTCCGGCGTCAGCAGCTTGGGGCGGCTGGCCGGATCGGGCTCGAAGCGCCAGAAGTACGCGGCCAGCGACGGCTCCGTCTCCAGCAGTTCCAGGGCGCGCTGCGCGTTGTTGATCGCCGCCTCGATCTTGCCGCGGTGCCGCACGATGCCGGCGTCGCCCAGCAGCCGCTGGATATCGCGTTCGCCGAAACGGGCCACCTTTTCAATCTCGAAGTTGGCGAAGGCGCGGCGAAACGCCTCGCGCTTGCGCAGGATGGTGAGCCAGCTCAGGCCGGCCTGGAAACCTTCCAGGCATAGCTTCTCGAACAGGCGCCGGTCGTCGTCAACGGGAAAGCCCCATTCGTTATCGTGGTAGTGGCAGTAGTCTTCCAGCGTGCCGCACCAGCTGCAGCGCTGGCGCTCCGTGTCCGCCACGGTGTTAGTAGCCGGTAGCGCCGCTTTCTTCGCTGCTTTCGGTGCCACGTTCTTCGGCACCGTCGTCGGCACCTTCTTCGGCCCCTTCGTTGCCACCTTTTTTGTTACGTTGCTATCTGCTGCCATGGGTGCGGTCTCCTTCGATCTGTCATCTTAAAGCGACTCGCGCGGCATGTCGCGCCCACGCGGCCTCGGGGCGCATTTGCTACGATGCCGCCCGTAAAGGACGAATTGATTAAGAGGACTGACATGGAAAAACGACTGGCGACCATCGAAGAAGACGGCTGGCAGCTCGACGACGGCGAGGTCATCGGCGAGGCGCACCCCGAGACGTTCTGGGTGCCGGCACTGGCGGAGCGCCAGGCCCTGCAGGCCGGCCAGCTGGTGAAGCTGATCTTTCGCATCGTCACTGCTGACGAGCAGGACCGCGAGGAGCAGCACGTGGAACGCATGTGGGTGGTCGTGACCGGCCGTGAGGGCGATCTCTACAGTGGCGAGCTGGACAACCAGCCTTATTGCACAGAGGAAATGGCGCCCGGCATGCCGCTCTGGTTCGAGGCGCGGCATGTGATCAATATCCATAAAGAGGGCGAAGAAGAATAACCCGCCCCGGTTAAGCGCCCAGCCGGCGCATATCGACTGGAATCGCCCGGAATCGCCTGGAAATGTCGGTCTGGCGTTACACTGGACATGCATGATGCAGGCGGTGATGGGTGCCGGCAAACGCAGTATCCGCACCAACGGCCGCCGCCTTCCCCAACCTTCTTAGGCGAAACCTCATCTGATGCGCTGGATATTCGGGGTGATTGGCTTGGTGCTCGGCATGGTGGCGGCCGGGTTTGGCGGTGCGCTGACGGGCGCGGTCCTGGGCTTCGGTTTTGGCTGGATGGTCAGCGACCGGCCCACCCGGCCTCCTGGTGAGGGCGAAGCGCAGGGCGCGGCGGCGGCTCCGCTCGAAGCCCGCGTGCTGCGGCTCGAGCAGGAGCTGTCCACGCTCAAGCGCGAGCTGGCGAGCCTGCGCGGCGAGAGCATGGGCACCCCATCGGCCACATCGACCCTTGGCGCAGCGCCGGGTACGGTTGCCGCCAGCGATGTCCCGTCCTTCGAGCCGGCTGCCAGCGTCGCCGTGCCAGTGCCGTCCATCCCGGCGGCGATCCCGATCCCGGTTGAGGCGGCACCCGTGCCGAACTCCACGCCAGCTCCGCCGCTGGCACCCGCTCCCGCACCTGTAAGCGCGCGCCACATTGAACCACCGCTTTCGTCCACGCTCGGGCCGGGCGAACCCGATTTCGTCGAGCGCGCGCTATCCGCCGCGCGCGGCTGGCTGCTTGGCGGCAACAGCGTGGTGCGGGTGGGCATCCTGATCCTGTTCTTCGGCGTGGCGTTCCTGCTCAAGTACGCCTCCGACAACGCCATGCTGCCGGTCGAGTTCCGGCTGGCTGGCGTGGCGGCCGGCGCGGTGCTGCTGCTGCTGGCGGGCTGGCGCCTGCGCGAGCGGCGCGCCGCCTATGCGCTGGTGTTGCAGGGCGGTGGCGTGGGCGTGCTGTATCTCACCGTCTTCGCCGCCACCAAGCTCTATGGCCTGCTGCCGGCCGCGGCCGCGTTCGCGCTGATGGTGGTCATCTGCGCGCTCGCCGGCGGCCTCGCGGTGCTGCAGAACGCCCCGGCGCTGGCGTTCACCGGCAGCGCCGGCGGCTTCCTTGCCCCGGTGCTGATCGCAACGGGCGGCGGCAGCCATGTGATGCTGTTCAGCTACTACGCGCTGCTCAATGCCGGCGTCTTTGCCATTGCCTGGTTCCGGGCCTGGCGCCAGCTCAACCTGCTCGGCTTTGCGTTTACCTTTGGCATCGGCACGGCCTGGGGCGCGCTGAACTACCGGCCCGAACTGCTCGCCACCACGGAGCCGTTCCTGATCCTGTTTTTCCTGATGTATACGGGCATCGCGTTGCGCTATGCGCTGCGCCGGCGGGTCAGCCTGAAGGACTACGTGGACGGCACGCTGGTGTTCGGCACGCCGCTGCTGGCCATGGGGCTGCAGGCCGCGCTGGTGCGCAATATTCCTTTTGCCATGGCATGGAGCGCGGTGGCGCTCGCGGCGTTCTATCTCGGCCTGGCGGCGTGGCTGGCGGCGCGCCGCGATCGCCTGGGGCTGCTGTTTGAAGCCGTGCTGGCGCTGGGCGTCATCTTTGCGTCGCTGGCGGTGCCGCTGGCGTTCGACGGGCGCACCACAAGCGCTGTATGGGCCGTGGAAGGCGCTGCCGTGGTGTGGGTGGGGGTGCGCCAGCAGCGGCGCCTTGCGCTGGCCAGCGGGCTGCTGCTGCAGCTGGCGGCCGGCGCGGCGTTTGCCGCGGGCAGCTTGTTCGAGGCCACGCAACTGGCGTGGCCGGTGCTGAACAGCCGCTACGTGGGCACGCTGCTGCTGGCGGTGGCCGGTGTTTTCAGCGGCTGGCGCCTGCACGGGCAGCCCGAGGCGCGTGCCTGGTCCGCGCCATGCGCGCCGCTCGGCCTGGGGGCGGCGTTGTGGGGACTGCTGTGGTGGCTGGGCGGCGGCGTGATCGAAATCCAGCACTGGTATGGCGTTTGGGGCTGGCAAGTGCGCGCGCTGCTCGACATGCTGGCGATGTTCATGGTGCTGAGCGCGTGGTTGGCGCACCTGGCGCGGCGCGTCCTGGCGTGGCCGCTGGCCAGCGTGCCGGCGCAGGGCATGGCGCCGCTGCTGGCGGTCCTTGCCGTGCTTAGCTGCATTGTGCCGTCGGCGTCGCCCTTGCTCGGCTTTGGCGCGCTCGCCTGGCTGATCGTGTTTGGCGCCGCCTGGCTGCTGCTGTGGCGGCAGCAGGACGATGAACGCGATGCCTTGCTGGCGCCCATGCATGCTTTGTTGTTCTGGACCGTGTGCGTGCTGCTGTCCACCGAAGCTTACTGGCGGCTGCGTGCCTATGTGCCGGAGGGCGCCTGGAGCTGGAGCGCCTGGGCCTATGGCTATGGCGGGCTGCTGGCGCTGCTCTCGGCCTGGGGCTGGCGCCTGCGTTGGCCGGTGGGGCGTTTCCAGCGTGCTTACCTGTTGTATGGCGCGCTGCCGCTGGTGGCGTTGCTGTGGCTGTGGAGCATTGCCAGCGTGTCCAGCGACGGCGACGCCGCGCCGCTTTCCTACCTGCCGCTGCTCAACCCGCTCGATGTTGCCCAGCTGCTTGCCATGCTGGCGGTGGCGCTGTGGCAGCACCGGCTTGCCGCCGCGGGCCTGGCCACGCGGCCGCGCGTGCTCGGGTACGCCGCGATCGCCACGGTGTTGCTGTGGCTAAACGCCGTGCTCCTGCGCACCCTGCACCACTGGGCCGGCGTGCCCTACACGCTGGAGGGCCTGGGCGGCTCCACGCTGGTACAGGCGTCGCTGTCGATGTTCTGGACCGTGCTGGCGCTGATCACCATGGTGGCAGCCACCCGCCGCGGCGCGCGCGCGCTGTGGTTTGTGGGGGGCGCGCTGCTTGGGGTGACGGTGGTCAAGCTGTTCCTGTTCGACCTGTCCTTCGTCAAGGGCATCGAGCGGATCATCTCGTTTATCGGCGTGGGCGTGCTGCTGCTGTTGATCGGCTACTTCTCGCCCCTGCCGCCAAAGCAAGAGGAGGCGACGTGATGGCGGCTTTCCGAACCGCGGCCGGGCGGGCGCTGCCGATGCTGATGGCCGCGCTGTTGCCATCGCTGCTGTCATCGGTGCTGTCATCGCTATTGCTGCCGCTGCCCGCGCGGGCTGAGCGGTTCGCGCTGGCGACCGAACGCGACGCAGCGTACTACGCCGTGACCCTGGACGCCGATGTCTACACCCATAGCGCGCGCCCCGGGCTGGCTGACCTGCGCGTGCGCAACGGCACAGGCGAATTGTTGCCTTACGCGCTGGATCTGCCGCCCGAGCCGGCGGCCGAGGTACGCTCGCTGCGCGATGTGCCATGGTTCGCGCTGCCGGCCGCGCAGTCGCGGCAGTCCGCGCCCCTGGGCGTGGTGATCGGGACCGACGGCGCGCTGCGCGCCGCCACCGCCCCGCCCGCAGCCGGCACTGCCGGGGCATGGCTGCTCGACCTGAGCCAGTTGCGCGACGACGCCGGCGCGGTGGTGATCGGCCTGCCGGATGGCGATTATCAGGGCAGGGTGGACGTTGCCAGCAGCGACGACCTGCAGCACTGGCAAGCCGCGGGCGGCGCGCAGCTGCTGCGGCTGAGCCGCGAGGGCAGCACGCTGAGCCAGGACCGCATTGCGTTGGGGCGCCTGCGGGCGCGTTACCTGCGGCTGCAGTGGCAGGGCGCGCCGCCCGTGCCGGCGCGCGTGCAGGTGGAGACCGTGGCGGCCAGCCTGCCCTCGCCGCTGGCGCTGCAATGGCGCGACGGCATCGTCGCCACGCAGGCCCAGCCTGGGGGCGATTACCTGTTCGACAGCGGCGGACGCTTCCCGGCCGAGCGCGTGCGCATTCGCCTGCCGCAGACCAACACGGTGGTGCAAGCCACGCTGTGGTCGCGGCCCGATGCGCAGGCATCCTGGCGCATGGTCAGCAGCGTACAGCTCTACCGTCTTTCCGGCGCGGCGGGCACCGAGCAGGAAAGCGCGCAGCTGGCGATCGGGCGCAACACGGATCGCCTGTGGCGCCTGAGCGTGGATGCCCGCGCTGGTGGGCTTGGCGCCGGCATGCCGGTGCTGGCGCTTGGCTGGCGCCCTGCCGTGGTGACCTTTGTCGCGCGCGGCGCGCGGCCGTTCTCGCTAGCGGTTGGGGAGCCGGCGGGCGCGGTGCAAGAACCCGGGGCGGTCGCGCGGGCCGAGTTGCTCGCCGGGCCGGCACCGGTGATCGCCGACGCCCGGATTGCAGGCATGACGGCATCGCCGCCGGCGGCCGTGCCTTCGGACACCCAGCGCAGCCGGCGCTTTATCCTGTGGGGTGCGCTGCTGCTGGCGGTCGGCGTGCTGGGCTTGATGGCCTGGCGGCTGCTGCGGGTGCTGGGCGCGGCGCAGGCGCCGCCGGACTGAGCGCAAAGAAAAAGGCCAACCTTGCGGCTGGCCTTTTTCATTTCAAAGCGACGTCCGGCGGTACTACTGCAGGGGCTTGCCGGTACGGTCGTGCATGAACAGCAGCGCGACAAAGCTGATCGCGGCCGCGGCAATCACGTAGTAGGCCGGCGCCAGCTTGCTGCCGCTCGATGCGATCAGCCAGGTCACGATCAGCGGGGCAAAGCCGCCGAAGATGGTCACGGCGAAGTTGTAGGCCAGCGACAGGCCGGTGGAGCGGACCTCGGTGGGGAACTGCTCGGCCAGCACGGCCGGTGCCGGGCCGGTGAAGGCCGCCAGCAGGATGCCCAGGATCACCTGGACCATCAGCAGCGTCTGGGTGGTCGGCGAGACGTTGAGCCAGTGGAACAGCGGATAGGCCAGCACGCCGATGATCAGCGCCACGGTGCCCAGCATGCGCTTGCGGCCCACGCGGTCGGACAGCATGCCCATCAGCGGGCACAGCACCAGGATGATGGCGCCGCACAGTGCGGTCGACTGGAAGGTGGCGCCCAGCGGCAGGCCGAGCTGCTGCTTGGCGTACGACGGCATGTAGAACACCAGCACATAGGTGCAGACCGTCCACAGGATGGTCACGCCCAGGCCGGCCAGCACTTCGCGCGGATGGTCGCGCAGCACCTGCGTGAGCGGCGAGAACTTGACCTTGCTGGCAGCGCGCTCGGCGCGGCGGGCCTCAAAGGCGGGCGGCTCTTCCAGGTGCGAGCGGATATACATCCCGACCGGGCCGATCAGCAGGCCGAACAGGAACGGGATACGCCAGCCCCAGGCATCGATCTGCTCCGGCTCCAGGCCGTTGATCACCAGCGCGCCCATGGCAGCGCCCAGCATGAAGGAAATGCCCTGGCTGGCCTGCTGCCAGCTCGCGTAGGCGCCGCGCTCCTCGTCAGGGGCGTGCTCGATCAGGAAGGCGGTGGCGCCGCCGACCTCGCCGCCGGCCGAGAAGCCCTGGATCAGCCGGGCCACCACGATCAGCGCCGGTGCCCACAGGCCGATCGACGAATAAGTGGGCGCCAGGCCGATGATGGCGGTGCCGAGCGCCATCATCAGGATGGTCAGGGTCAGCGCTGCCTTGCGGCCGACGCGGTCGGCGTAGACGCCGAGCACGATGGCGCCGACCGGGCGCATGAAAAAGCCCACGCCGAAGGTGGCGACGGTCAGCAGGAAAGACGTGAGGTCATTGCCGGTGGGGAAGAACAGCTTGGCAATGATCAGCGCAAAGAAGCTGTAGACGGTGAAGTCGAACCACTCCAGGCCGTTGCCGATGGTGGCGGCGAGGATGGCCTTTCGTCGTTGGGCTTTGGATATTTCGTGGACTTGAGGTATTGCAGCGTTGGCTTGCATGTGGCGTTTGATGCGGTGGGAAATCGACGGGAGGCCTGCCCCGAAACCGGGCATGCACTCGGAAAGGCAGAATAGTAAGCGATTCTTTAATTAGCCAGCAGGATGGCAGCGTGTGGAGTCAGATCCGCATGGCCGGCTGCGCGGCCAGCGCCCCATGGAATGTTCCACGTGAAGCAAGCATGCGCGTGCCCGGCGCCCAGGGCGCGCGACGGCCGAGATTCAGGGCTGGCTGGCGTGATGCTGGTGCGCGCTGCGGGCGTCGGGCGCCTCGCCCGGGCCGGCTTCTTGTTGCGGCTCCGGCGTATCCGGCCGCTGGCGCGTGAGCCAGAGCCAGAGGGCGCTGCCGACCCACCCGGCCACGAAGACGGAATCGCCCACATGGTTGAGCAGCGCCGGGGCGCCAGGCGCATTGAATACATCGACCAGCAAGGGGGCGGGAAGGCGGGCGGCGATCCATAGGAGCACAGCCGGTCCGCTTGCATACACGCCTGGCTGCCACCAGTTCGCATGGGGCAGCAAGGGCCTGTGGGCTGTGCGCTTGACCACGGTGTTCTCCAACCTGACACGCTTCAGGGCGCGTCGTATCCAGTCATGCGGGGTTTGCCAGGGCCCGCGCGGACGACGCATTGCGCCGCGCAAAGCTGGGCCGGACTCCGTGCTGGAATCATAAGCCGATTGCCCGCTGCGTGTCCGAATCTTTAAAGCGTTGTGTGGTGCACCCCACGCTCGCAGGGTGGGCTGGGGGCGCATGCGGTGGCGGGAAGTACGGTAGCGCCGCGTGAATTCAAGTTTTTTGATGGAGGTGTCCGCAAATAGGTGGCGCAGGGGCTGGGCAGTTTTGTCAAACTGAACACCGCTATCAAAAGGATTTGAAGGCCGCCATCATGCTTCCCGCCATCTACATCTCCCACGGTTCGCCCATGCTCGCCCTTGATCCGGGCCCGAGCGGTGCCGCCTTCGACGCCCTTGGCCAAGTGCTGAGGGCGCGCAAGCCGCGCGCCGTGCTGGTGATCTCGGCGCACTGGATCTACAGCACCCTGGTGGTCGGCACCCGCGAGCGGCAGGAGGCTTGGCACGACTTCGGCGGCTTTCCGCGCGCGCTATACGAACTGCGCTACGACGCCCCGGGCTCGCCGGCGCTGGCCGCTCGCGTCAAGGCGCTGGTCGAGGCCGCGCAGGTCCCCGGCGCCGCGGTAGTGCTGCAGGACGATGAGCGCCCGCTGGATCACGGCGCCTGGATGCCGATGCGGCATTTCTTCCCGGATGCCGACATCCCGGTGGTGCAACTGGCCCTGAACCCCTATCTCCCCCCGGCAGCCCAGATCGAGATCGGCCGGGCGCTGGCGCCGCTGCGCGACGAGGGCGTGCTGGTGCTGGGCTCGGGCAGCTTTACCCACAACCTGCAGGAAGTCTTCGGTGCCGGGGGCCGGCGCGAGCAGCACGGCTCGCCCGTCGAGCCCTATGTGGAGGCATTCCGCGGCTGGATGATCCAGGCGCTGGACGATGCGCTCGCCACCGGCGACACTACGCGCATCGCGGACTATCGCGCGCAGGCGCCGTATGCGCGCCGCGCCCATCCCGCCGACGAGCATTTGCTGCCATTCTTCGTGGCGCTGGGCGCGGCGCTGGGCCCGCACGAAGGCGTGCCCGCCGAGCAGGCGCCGGCCGGCGTGGCACGCGTGGCCGATGAGGTCACTTATGGCGTGCTGGCGATGGATACCTTCGTGTTCGAAGGGGCCGGCACGCACCATGCCCCGGCGTGGAGCGAGGCTGCCTGAGCCTGCCTGGGCATCACGCCTTGCGGGCCAAAAGGTAAGGTCGCGCCAGGCGCGCGCCCGCCACGGCGATCCAGCCCATGGTGAGGGCAACCACCCCCAGGCCGTATCGCAGGCTGGTGACATGGGCCACGCCGCCAATCATCACCGGCCCCATCAGCAAGCCGATATAGGCAAAACGCGCCACACGCGAGATGGCTTCGGCCGGCGTCACACCCGGCAGGCGCGAAGCCGCCACGAAGAAGATCGGCACCATGTTCGCCGCGCCCAGGCCCATCAGCGCGAAGCCGACCAGGGTCGCCGCTGGCGCTGGCCACAACAGCGCCAGCAAGATCCCCGCGAACGCCACCCAGGCGCTGGCGCCGAGCGTGCGCGCATCCGACCAGCGCGCGCGCAGGCGGTCGCCGCCAAAGCGGCCGCAGGCCATGCCACCGGAGAAAGCGGCATAGCCGGCGCTGATCCAGGCGTCCGGCGCCAGCGCCACCTCGCGCATGTAGACGCTGGACCAGTCATACATCGCACCCTCGCCAACCAGGCCCAGGAACGCCATCAGGCCCAGCAGCCAGAGCGCGCGCACCGCATGCGCGCGGTGATGCGCGGAAGGTGGCGGCACGGGATGGTCGTCCAGCAGCCAGGGTGCCACGCCCGCCGTGACCGCCGCGGTCAGCACCGCCATGCCGAGGGCGTGCGCCAGCGGCGGCACGCCCAGGCCCAGCAGCACGCCGCCAACCGCCGCGCCCGCCATGCCGCCCAGACTGAACATGCCGTGCAGCGCGGACATGATGGGCCGCGCGCGGCTGGCCTCCACGGTGGCGGCCTGCGCGTTCATGCCCACGTCGAAGGCCGCGTTGGCCATGCCGAAGGCGATCAGTGCCAGGATCAGCAAGGCAAACTCCGGCATGGCCAGGATGGCCACGGTAGCCACGGCGTAGACCAGCCCGCTGCGCCGGCAAGCGGCCGCGCTGCCCACGCGCCCCACCCAGCGTCCCACCGGCCCCATCGCCGCGATGGCGCCCCCGGCCACGGCCAGCATGGCCAGCGACAGCACCGCATCCGACAAGCCGAAGCGCGCCTTGATGGTCGGGATGTGCACGCCCCAGGTGGCAAAGGTGGCGCCGTTGACAAAAAACAGCGCCATGGTGGCGCGCGCGGCATGCTCCACTCGCCGCGCGCTGACTGGCGCGGCGGCGGGTGTTGCGCAGGAGGGGGAGGGCGGCTGGGTCAGGTTGGGGGAAGCGGAATCGGGCATATTGGCGGCGGGCACGGCCAACCGCGCCTGGCGGCGCGGGAGGTGCCCTGGCGGGCGCTGCAGGGTAATCGAGCCCTGCATCGTCGCACATCGGTGCGTCGGGCGCATGACCGGCGGCGCAGCCGGCCGGCGTGGCCGGCTACGCCGCCGCCGTGTGGCTGGCCGTGCGCAGCAGCCCGCGCCGGTGCAGGGCAAAGCCGAAAGCCGCCAGCGCCATCAGCGCCAGCGCCACCATCACCCACAGCATCAGCCAATAGCCGCCCGCGGCGCGCCACAGCAATGCGCCCAACCAGGGCGCGGCGGCTTGCATCAGCAGCACCGGCGTCATCATCAGGCCGTTGAGCGTGGCGTAATGGTGGCGCGAGATCAGTTCCGGCATGGCCATGGCGCGCAGCATGGTGTTGATGCCGTTGGCGCAGCCGTACAGCACCGCCGCCAGCATCAGCCATTTGCCATAGCCGAGCGCAAAGCACAGCAGGCCCAGGCACATCACCAGATAGACCGGCAGCGACAGCCGCAGCGGGTGGCGCACGGGAAAACGCATCATCACCAGGCGGCCGACCACCTGCGCCGGGCCGATCAGCGCCGCCACCACCAGTTGCTCGCCCAGCGGCAAGCCCTTTTCGGTCAGCATCGGGATCAGGTGGGCACCCAGCAGCGAGGCAATCACCGCCAGCGCGGTGAAGGCCAGCACCACCGCCCAGAACACCGGCTGGCGCAGCGCGATCCCGGCGATGCCCGGTTGCGCGGCATCCGCCAGCGGGGCCGGCGCCGGCGCGGCCGCGTAGGTGGCATGCGCCGCATAGCGCAGGCGGGCGTGCAAGGGCGCGCAGACGAAGAGGTTGAGCCCGGCGAAGCACAGCAGCGTCTCGCGCCAGCCCAGGTGCAGCACCAGCCATTGCGCCAGCGGCACGAAGATGGTGCTGGCAAAGCCCGCCATCAGCGTCACGGTGACGATGGACTTCTGGTAGCCATCGCCAAAGGCCTGGCGCAGCACGACGAAGGCGGGCTCGTACAGCGTGGTCGCCATGGCCAGCCCGATCGGTATCCACATCAGCAGGAAGGTCGCCTGGTTCGGGCTCCACGCCCACAGCAGCAGGCCGGTGCCGGCCAGCACGGAGCCCGTGCACATCACGGCGCGCGCCGGCACGCGGTCTAGCAGGCGGCCCACCGCGAACGAGCACATCGCCCAGACCAGCAGCCCGAGCGAATAGCCGCCGGCAAGGAAGGGCTTGGAGTAGCCCAGTGTCGCGCTCATCGGCCCGATGAACACGGTGAAGGCGAAATACAGCGTGCCCCAGGAAATCGTTTCGGTAATGCCAAGGGTCCAGACCAGCTGGCGTGGCGAGATGGCGCGTGGGCCGGGTGGGGCGTCTTGTCGTGTCATGGCGCGCCTGGACGCGGTATGTACCGCCGCGCAATGGCCGCCGTGAGGAGGGGGATGGCGCGCTGGGCGGCGAGGGGGGTGAGCGGGCATTGTAGCGGGCATCCAGGCGGAATGCCCACCTTGCGTCACATGGGCTAGCGGCTATTGCTTACCCGTGGGCGGCCCTTTGAGCTCCACCATATTGCCGTCCGGGTCGTGCACGTAGATCGACGGGCCTTTGCCTTCGGCGCCGAAGCGCATCTCCACGGGACCCGGTTCCACGCCGTGCGCACGCAAGTGGGTGCCGATCGTATCGGCATCGAACGGATCGAGGCGCAGGCAGAAGTGGTCGAGGTTGCGGCCTTCCCTGCCCGGCCCGGCGCCGCCGGCACGGCCCAGCGGGCCGTCCAACGCTACCAGGTCGATCAGCCCGCCGCCCGCGCGTAACTGGATCAGGCCGAATTCCGCCTGCACACGTTCGACGCTGCAGCCAAGCACGTCCACATAGAAGCGCATGAGCGCCGTCACGTTGCCGGTACGCAGGACAAGGTGATCGATGCCGAGGATGCGGAACATGGCCAAAACTCCCTGCGCTCCCAGCGCTCAGATATCCGGAATCAGCCGCTTGCCCAGGCTCACCGCCTCGTCCTGCGCGTACCCGAGGCTGCGGTAGAAGTCGATGACCTTGCTGTTGCCAGTGCGCACCAGCAGGTTGATCTTGGGGCAGCCGCGCTCGATCAGCAACTGCTCGGCGTGCGCCATCAGGCGGCGGCCGTAGTCGCGGCGCTGGTGATCCGGGTGCACCGCCAGGTAGTAGACCCAGCCGCGATGGCCGTCAAAGCCGATCATGGCCGATGCCACCGGGCGGCCCTCCACTTCGCCCACCAGGAACAGCTCGGGCTGCTCGGTCAGCTTGCGGGCAATGTCCTTCTTCGGGTCGTTCCACGGCCGGGTCAGGCCGCAGGCTTGCCAGAGGTCGATGATGGCGGCTTCGTCGGCGGCCAGGTAAGGGCGGATCTGCATGCGGATTGATGCGCCGCGGCATGCGGCGGCAATGCTAAGTCCTTGACAGTGTAGCCGCCAAACCTGTGCCAGAATCGTTGCTCAATGTTTGTTCAAGCGTTGTTCATCACAAGCAAAACAAGCAGGATCACCCTGCACGGAGACCCCACAATGAGCGAAACGACCACGCACGCCCGCGCCACCTTCAGCCACATGGAACAAGGCACGCGCGAGGACTGGGCGGCGATATCCGCCGAGTTCATGCCCTTTGCGCAGGCGCTGGCCGACCGCGTGCTCGATCACCTGCGGCTGCTCGAGGGCGACTGCGGCGGCTTTCCCATCGACCGCCTGACCCACTGCCTGCAGACCGCCACGCTGGCCCACCGCGACGGGCGTGACGAGGAGTACGTGGTATGCGCGCTGCTGCACGATATCGGCGACACACTTGGCAGCTTCAATCATCCCGACATCGCCGCCGCCATCCTCAAGCCCTTCGTCAGCCCGGAGAATCTGTGGATGGTGGAGAAGCACGGCGTGTTCCAGGGCTACTACTTCTTCCATCACCTGGGTCTGGACCGCAACCTGCGCGAGCAATTCCGCGACCAGCCCGCGCTGTTCGAGCGCACCGCGGAGTTCTGCGCCAAGTACGACGGCGCGGCCTTCATGCAGGACTACGACACGCTGCCGCTGTCCTTCTTCGAGCCGATGGTGCGGCGCGTGTTCGCGCGTCCGCGCAACTCGATGTACGTGAAGGAGAACGAGAGTACGCTGGCGCAGCCGGCCTGAACCTGGCCGCCATGGGTTGACTGCAGGAAGTTGAATTTCTGTCTTGACGGAAATTTCCGAACAGATAAACTGTCAGGCATGGAACTTCAACCGGTCGCACAACGCTTCGTCCTGCACTGGGGCGAAATGGGCTCTAAGTGGGGCGTCAATCGCACCGTCGCGCAGATTCACGCCCTGCTGTTCCTTGCCGAGCATCCGCTGCCGGCCGAGGAAATCGCCGACACGCTCAACGTCGCACGCTCCAACGTCAGCAACAGCCTCAAGGAGTTGCAGAACTGGAAGCTGATCCGCACCGTGCACATGATGGGCGACCGGCGCGATCACTTCGAGACCATCACCGATGTGTGGGACCTGTTCCGCACCGTGGTGCGCGAGCGCAAGCAGCGCGAGTTCGATCCCACCATCGATGCCTTGCACGAATGCGTGAGCAATCCCGCGTTCGCCAAGGAGAACAAGGAAGTGCAAAAGCGCATCATCGCCACCTTGCAGCTGATGGAAACGCTGGGCAGCTGGGGCGACGAAATGCTGCGCCTCTCGCCCGATACCCTGGTCAAGGTGATGAAGCTCGGCGCGCGTATCCAGAAGCTGGTGCGTGGCGACCAGCGTGCCCGCGAAGCCGGCAAGTAGCACAGGCATGAAAAGCAGGCCACCGCGGTGGCCGCTTTTTTTGACCAGATATTTCTCTTAAGACAGAAATTAATGTAAATAAGGATGCTTGAGATGGACCCCACCAGCGGCACGCTCTACACCGTCATCCTCAACCTGCTGATCATGCAGGGATTGATGGGTGCCTTCGATACCGTCTGGCATCACGAACTGCGCTGCGCCTTGCCGCAGCAGCACAACGCCGCGCCGGAGCTGCGCCTGCACGCGATCCGGGCAGTGCTGTACGGCGTGCTGTTTGGCGGCCTGGCCTGGTTTGCCTGGGGCGGCGCCTGGCTGGTGCCGCTATGGGCCATCGTTGCCATCGAGATCCTGCTCACGCTGCGCGACTTCGTGGTGGAAGACCAGACCCGCAGCCTGCCGCCGAGCGAGCGGGTGACGCATACCGTGCTGGCCATCAACGGTGGCGTGATCTTCGGCCTGCTGGCCTGGCATTCGCAAGCCTGGTGGGAACTGCCATCGGGCCTGCACTTCCATCCGCAAGGCTGGCAAAGCTGGGTGCTGAGCGTGTTCGCGCTCGGCGTGGCCGCCTCTGGCGTGCGCGATGCGTTCGCAAGCCGCTCGCTGGCGGCCCGCCCCGGTGCTACGCCGTCGTTCGATTTCACCGGCGCCGATCCCTCCCGGCGCGCGCAATCGTTCCTGCTGACCGGCGGCACCGGCTTTATCGGGCAGGCGCTGGTGCGCTCGCTGCTGGCCGATGGCCATCGCGTGACGATCTGGGCGCGCAACCCGCGCGTGGCTGCACAGTTGTTTGACGGCCGCGCCGCATGCGTCGGTTCGCTGGCGCAGATCGATCCGGCCGTGCGCTTCGATGTGGTGATCAACCTTGCCGGCGCGCCCATCCTCGGCCCGCGCTGGAGCGCCGCACGCAAGCGCAGCCTGGTGGAAAGCCGGGTGGGCACCACGCGCGCGCTGGCAGCGTGGCTGGCCGCCGCAGCGTACCGGCCGCGCCTGATGATCAATGGCTCGGCGGTGGGTTTCTACGGCATCCAGGGTGACGACGACCTGAGCCAGCGTACGGAGGCCAGCGCGCCGCAGGACATCTTTGCCTCGCAGTTGTGCCAGCAGTGGGAGGACGCGGCCCGCGCCGTGACGCCGCTGGGTATCCCGCTAGCCATCCTGCGCCTCGGCGTGGTCTATGGCCATCAAGGCGCGCTGCCCGCCATGCTGATGCCGGTGTGGCTCGGCTTTGGCGGCCCGATGGGCAGCGGCCGGCAAGCGCAGAGCTGGGTACATATCCACGACGTGCTCGGCGTGATCGCCTGGCTCTGCCGGGGCGACGCCGCGCAAGCCGCCCCGGCGGCTGTTGCCACCTATAACCTGGTTGCGCCGGATACCCCGAGCCAGGCCGGGTTTGTGCGCGCGGCGGCTGCGCTGCTGCGCCGGCCCGCCTTCATGCCCACGCCCGCATGGCCGATGCGGCTGGCGTTGGGCGAGCAGGCCACGCTGCTGCTCGACGGGCTGCGCGTGGCGCCGGCGCGCCTGAAGCGGGAAGGCTATGCCTTCCGCTTCCCGACCCTGCAACTGGCGCTGGAGGACCTGCTCGGCAACGGGCGGGCACGTCGATGAACTCGTTAGCCGCGCATGGCACGGACGCTGGCCCGCAAAGCCTGTACGGGACCATGCTGGGTGCCGCTCTTGCCAGCCTGCCGCCGGTGCTGCAGCGCGTGCATCGTGCCGAGGGCGTGCACCTGCGCGGCACGCTGCGCGTGCGCTGGAGCGCGCGGCGCTGGCTGCGCGCGCTGATGCGGCTGTCGGCGCTGCCCCGGCCCACGGCGGCGGCGGCGACCCTTGTGACCATCTCACCGGAGCCAGCTGGCGAGCGCTGGCACCGCAGCATCGGCGGGCACATCGTGGCGAGCCGCATGCGGCTCGCGCGAGCCGGGCAGGTGACGGAACGCATGGGGCCGCTGGCAATCGTGCTGGCAACGCGTGTCGATGGCACCGGCCGGTTGTGGCAGGCCAGCCGCGGCGTCAGCCTGTTCGGCCTGACCGTGCCGTGGCTGCACGTGCTGGCCAGCGAACGCGCACGGGATGCGCACAGCTATCGCTGCGATGTGCGCATATGGGCGCCACGCCTGGGCTACCTGCTGCGCTATGACGGCGTGCTGACCATCCGCGAACCTGAATCTGAATCTGAACCCGAGACTTACCTGGAGAATATGGCATGAAGTCCAATCCAACCAACGGGCGCAATGCGTCCATCAGCCTGCCCCGCGTACCGGGGTGGATGCCTGCCGTACTGCGGCTGGCAGCCCTCTACAACCTGCTCTATGCGATTGCGCTGAGCCTGTGGCCGTCGCAGATCTTCGACTGGCTGGGCATGCCGGCCACGCCCGATGCCATGATCCGCTGCATTGGCATGATGGTGGGCGTCTACGCGCTGGGCTACTGGATCGCGGCGCAGGACATGCTGCGCTACTGGCCGCTGGTGGTGGTGGGACTGGTGGGCAAGACCCTGGGGCCGCTGGGCTTCTTGCATGGCGCGCTGACCGGTGTGTTCGCATGGCGCAGTGGCCTGTTCGTGCTGTGCAGCGACCTGATCTGGTGGGTGCCGTTCTGGGGGATGACGCTGTTCGCGTTGAAGCACCGGGACCGCTGATATCGCTGCGTCAGCAGTGTCTTTACCCCTGCCTTCGCGCAATCCCCAAGCAAAAGCAGAAATTTCCTACTCTTTTATCGCACCGTGTTGGGTATAGATTGAGGCACCCCGAATGTAACCTATAGGAGGTGCACTTTTATGGCGCTGCCCAACACGCCCTTTCGCCCATGCGGGCACGTTCTGCACACCCGGCCAGCGCTGTTCGTGCTGATCAACTACGCGCCATGCGAGGGCCAGTCGGACTGGTGCAACGCCTCATGCGAATTCGTGGAGGAGGGCAATGCCGATGCCGGCTCGGCACTGGCCGTCCATATCTCGCCCTTTGACGCACTGCTGAACGCGGCGTTCGTGTCTAGCCCGGGCAAGCCGTATCACGTCGCGCATGCGGCGGCTTTCGATCCCCGGACCTTGATCCGGGATAGCGGCGGAAAGCTCCATATCAACCTGCACTGCGGCTGGGCTGCGAGCGACGGCCGGATCGTGGTCAGGCGCAAAGGGGGGCTCGCCAGCGTTTGCATGGTGCAGACCGACGAGATCCCGCCATCGGCGCACGATGCCATCGAGCTCGAGATCGACCAGCAAGGCATTGCCAGGTACGAACGCGTGCGCGAGCACGCCGGGCTGTTCGCGCACGCGGATTCGCATAGCCTGATCGAAACGTGGACGGAACAGCAACGGCATCAGGCCGTGGCGCTGGCCATACAGCGCATGCCGGGAACGGTCTGCGTGGGCGCGCAGATCAACCAGGTTGCCCTCTACGACCCCGAAGCCGCGCAATGGCACTTCGTGCCCATCGAGGTTTTCTTCGCCGAGCCGGATCGCAACGCGAATGCCTGAACGGTCGGCTTCAGGCCGGCTATCGAGTTTCCGCAACCGGAGCGCCCCTTCGCGGCGGCGCTCCGTTCAAGCTGAAACTCAAGCCACCTGCTGCGCCGTCTCCGGATGCCGGAACTGGTCAAGCAGCGCCGTCCAGCGCGTACGCACCTTCGCCAGGTTGTCGTCCTTGACGTGCCCGAAGCCGCGAATGTCGTCGGGCAGGCTGGCCAGCGTGATCGCGGTCGCGTGATTGGCTGCGCTCAAACCACGCGTCAGCTCCTCCAGCAACGCACGATACTCGCCGATCAGGGCGCGTTCGGTGCGGCGCTCGGCGGTCTTGCCGAACACATCGAACATGCCACCGCGCAGGCCTTTGAGCTTGGCCAGCACGCCGAAGAGCTTCATGGTGGAGGGACCGAAGCGGCGCTTCACAAGATGCCCCTTCTCGTCGCGCTTGGCCATCAGCGGCGGCGCCAGCCAGAAATTGAGCTGGTAGTCGCGCCCGGGCTCGCCTTCGAACTGATTGCGCAGCTTGTCGAGGAAGACCGGATCGGTATAGAGCCGCGCGACTTCGTACTCGTCCTTGTAGGCCATCAGCTTGGACAAGTTGCGTGCCGCCGCTTCGGTCAGCGGCAGCGGCTTGCCGCTGCCAACCAGCGCGATTTCCGCCGTGCGCACACGGTTCACCGCGTCGCGGAAGGCCTGCGCGTAAGCGGCATCCTGATAGGCAGTCAGGTGCTCGGCGCGGTGCGCGATCAGCTTTTCCAGCAGGGCACCGGAGGAGGTGGGCAGCTTGACCACTTCCGCGCCTTCGGCGGTGTTGCGCAGCTTGCCGGTGAGCGACAGCACGTGCTCCGGGTCGTGCGCCATGTGGCGGCCCCAGTCGAAGGCGGCCTTGTTCTTTTCCACCGCCGTGCCGTTGAGCTCGATGGCGCGCACCAGCGCGTCCAGCGATAGCGGCAGCCAGCCCTTTTGCCAGGCGTAGCCCAGCACCAGCGGGTTGGTGAAGATGGCGTCGCCGATCAGCGCCACGGCCAGGCCGCTGGCGTTGATGAAGTCGCAAGCCTCGCCCACTGCGTTGCGCACATCCTGTTCCGCCGACAGGCCGGGGAACTGCCACTTGGGATTCTTGATGAACTCGGCGGTGGGCGTCTGTGCCGTGTTGACGATGGCGCGCGTACGTCCTACCTGGGTCTTGGAGATGACATCGTCGGTGGCGCTGACGATGGCGTCGCAGCCAATCACCAAGTCCGCTTCGCCCATGGCGATGCGGGTGGCGTGGAGCTGGTCCGGGTGCGCGGCAATCTGCACGTGCGAGAGCACCGCGCCACCCTTTTGCGCCAGGCCGGCCATGTCGAGCACGGTCACGCCCTTGTTTTCCAGGTGCGCGGCCATGCCGAGCAAGCCGCCGATGGTGACCACGCCGGTGCCGCCCACGCCCGTGACCAGCACGCCGTAGGGATGCTCAAGGCCGGGCAGCGCCGGTTGTGGCAAGGCGGGCAGGTTGTCCATCGACACGCCGTGGCGCTCGGGCTTCTTCACCTGCGCGCCTTCGGCCGTGACGAAGCTCGGGCAGAAGCCGTTGACGCACGAGAAGTCCTTGTTGCAGGACGACTGGTTGATCTGCCGCTTGGTGCCAAGCTCCGTTTCCAGTGGCTCCACCGACAGGCAGTTCGACTTCACCGAGCAATCGCCGCAGCCTTCGCAGACCGCGTCGTTGATGAAGGCGCGCTTGGCCGGATCGGGGTAGGTGCCGCGCTTGCGGCGCCGGCGCTTTTCGGTGGCGCAGGTCTGGTCGTAGATGAGGATGGTGGCGCCGGGCACCTCGCGCAGCTCACGCTGGATCTTGTCGAGCTCGTCGCGGTGGTGCACTTCCACGCCTTGCGGCAGCTTGATGGCGGCGCTGTATTTTTCAGGCTCGTCGGTGACGACGACGATTTTCCTGGCGCCCTCGGCCGCCACCTGGAAGGCCACATCCTGCACCGACAGCTTGCCGTCGATCGGCTGGCCGCCGGTCATGGCAACCGCGTCGTTGTAGAGGATCTTGTAGGTGATGTTGACGCCTGCCGCGATCGATGCGCGGATCGCCAGCAGGCCGGAGTGGAAGTAGGTGCCGTCGCCCAGGTTGGCGAACACGTGCTTGTCGCCGGCGAAGGGCGCCTGCCCGATCCACGCCACGCCTTCGCCGCCCATCTGGCTGAAGGTGCTGGTGCTGCGGTCCATCCACACCGTCATGTAGTGGCAGCCGATGCCGGCCAGCGCGCGCGAGCCTTCGGGCACGTTGGTGGAGGTGTTGTGCGGGCAGCCCGAACAGAACCAGGGCTTGCGCTCGGCCGCCACGCGCGGCACGGCCATGGCTTTTTCCTTGGCCTCGATCACCGCGATGCGCGCGGCAATGCGCGCGCGCACGTCGGAGGGCAGCTCGAACTTGTCGAGCCGCGTGGCGATGGCGCGCGCAATGATGGCGGGCGACAGTTCATAGTGCGCTGGCAGCAGCCAGTTGCTCTGCGGGATCGACCATTCGCCGCCTGCGTTGTCTTTTTCGTCGAACTTGCCGTAGACCTTGGGGCGCACGTCGTCGCGCCAGTTGTAGAGCTCTTCCTTGAGCGCGTACTCCATGATCTGGCGCTTTTCCTCGACCACCAGGATTTCCTGCAGGCCTTCGGCAAAGGCACGCGCGCCATGCGCTTCCAGCGGCCACACGCAGCCCACCTTGTACAGGCGGATGCCGATGCGTGCGCAGGTCTCATCGTCCAGGCCCAGGTTGGCCAGCGCCTGGCGCGTGTCGAGATAAGCCTTGCCGCCGGTCATGATGCCGAAGCGCGCATGCGGCGAATCGATCTCGATACGGTCGATCTTGTTGGCGCGCACATAGGCCAGGCCGGCGTACCACTTGTAGTCGAGCAGGCGCGCTTCCTGTTCCAGCGGCGGATCGGGCCAGCGGATATTCAGGCCGCCCGGCGGCAGGACGAAATCCTGCGGCAGCACGATTTCCACGCGATGCGGATCCAGCTCCACCGATGCCGATGACTCCACCACATCGGTCACGCATTTCATCGACACCCACAGGCCGGAGTAGCGGCTCATGGCCCAGGCATGCAGGCCATAGTCGAGATACTCCTGCACGTTCGAGGGATAGAGCACCGGCAGGCCGCAGGCCTTGAAGATGTGCTCTGACTGGTGCGCCAGCGTGGACGATTTGGCGGCGTGGTCGTCGCCCGCCAGCACCAGCACGCCGCCGTGCCTGGAGGAGCCGGCCGAGTTGGCGTGCTTGAAGACGTCGCTCGTGCGGTCCACGCCCGGGCCCTTGCCGTACCACATGCCGAACACGCCCTCGAACTTGGCGTCCGGATACATATTCACCTGCTGCGAGCCCCATACCGAGGTGGCAGCCAGGTCTTCATTCAATCCCGCCTGGAACACGATGTCGTGCGCAGCCAGATGCTGCTTGGCCTTCCATAGCGACTGGTCCAGCGCGCCTAGCGGCGAGCCGCGGTAACCAGAGATAAAGCCGGCTGTGTTCAGGCCGGCGGCGCGGTCGCGCTCGCGCTGCAGCATCGGCAGGCGCACCAGCGCCTGCGTGCCGCTGATATAAACGCGGCCACGCTCCAGCGTGTATTTGTCTTCCAGGGAAACGTTTGCGAGCGCGCGGCGGATGGCGTCGCTGACCGGAGGGGTCAGGGGGGCATTCATAGGTGCTCCTCTATGGGGCATGCAGTCGGGATCACCGACTCACTTCAGTTGTGGGCGACCGTACGCCGCCTCTTGTGAAGGCGGAAAACGACCGTGTCTCGTTGCAGCATGGTAGCACCGCCTCCAAGGGGGCGGCACCTTGCGACGCAGCAAAAAGCGCGCCCGACACAGGCGTGCTTTCCCGAATGGACACGCTTCGCGTGTACACTGCGTTGCAAACAGGTTTACGCAACAAACGGGCAGATGCGGACCGTGCGCCATATCTTCAGGGATTGTGCCCCGGTGCAACCCGCCCCATCCGAGGCCGACCGGCCTCCAGGACCCAACATGACTATTTCCTCCCGCCAGGGCACTGCGACCCTGGCTGTGCTGATCGACGCCGACAATGCGGCGCCCGCCATCGTCGAAGGCCTGCTGGCCGAAGTCGCCAAGTACGGCGTAGCCGCCGTCAAGCGGATCTACGGCGACTGGACCAAGCCCAACCTGGCCGGCTGGAAGGAGCGCCTTCTGTCGCACTCCATCCAGCCGATCCAGCAGTTCCGCTACACGGTAGGCAAGAACGCCACCGACAGCGCGATGATCATCGACGCGATGGACCTGCTGTACACGGGCCGCTTCGACGGCTTCTGCATCGTCTCCAGCGACAGCGATTTCACCCGCCTGGCCTCGCGCATCCGCGAGCAGGGCCTGACCGTGTACGGCTTTGGCGAACGCAAGACACCCAAGCCCTTCGTCACGGCCTGCGACAAGTTCATCTTTGCCGACGTGCTGCGCAGCGACGCCGACACCGACACCGATACGGAAGCCGACGGCGCCGCCGCGCCCGCGCGCAAGCGCAACAGCGGCGAGCTGCGCCAGGATTCACGCCTGGTGCGCCTGCTGCAAAGCGCCTCGCAAGCGGTCTCGGACGAAGAAGGCTGGGCCACGCTCGGCGGCATGGGCAACCACATCGCCAAGCAGGCACCCGAGTTCGACTCGCGCAACTACGGCTACGGCAAGCTCTCCGAGCTGGTAGCTGCCACGGGCCTGTTCGAAGTCGAGACCCGCAACGGCAACAACAACAAGACGCTGTGGGTGCGCCTGAAGCGCCGTTCCAAGACCGGCGAAGCCGAGCCCCGCCAGGGCGACGAGCGCCAGCCCGAGAACCGCCAGCCCGAGAGCCGTCAGAGCGAGAACCGCCAGGGCGAGAACCGTCAGGGCGAGAACCGTCAGGGCGAGAACCGTCAGGGCGAGAACCGCCAGAGCGAGAGCCGCCAGGGCGAGAACCGTCAGGGCGAGAACCGCCAGAGCGAGAGCCGCCAGGGCGAGAACCGTCAGGGCGAGAACCGTCAGGGCGAGAACCGTCAGGGCGAGAACCGCCAGAGCGAGAACCGCCAGGGCGAGAACCGCCAGGGTGAGAACGCCCAGGCAGAAAGCCCTCAGGCTGAGAACCGCGAGAACCGTGACAACCGCGAGCGGCGCGAGAATCGCCGCAACAAGCGGCGTGGTGGCGATCGCCAGCCTTTCCCGCAGCAACAAGGCTCAAGGCCGGAGCGTGCGCAGCAGGCCGCACTGCCTGTGCAGCCCGCGCCGGTGCCCGAATTTGCAGCTCCCGCCCCCGCTCCCGTTAGCGAAACCGCCCCGTCGTTCGTGGTCGATCCGATGGACGTGCTGGAGCGCGTGGAGCAGGCTTACAACGGCGCCGAGTCCGAGGACGAGCAGGACGACGCCGATGCTGGCGAAAACGGCGAATCGAACGGTGGCCGCCGCCGCAAGCCGCCCAAGCCCGAGGTCACGCTGAGCGAGATCCCGTGGCCGATCGACAGCTCGATCTTTGTGGCACCGTCGTCCACCGTGGTGGCGGCGGTCGTCGAAGCCGCTGAAGTCATCGAGATTGTCGAGGTGGCGCCGGTCGTGGAAGCGGTCGAGGTTGCCGAGGTCGTTCCGGTTGTGGAAATGGCCGAGGTGGTCGAGGTTGCCGAGCCGGTCGAGCCGGTCGAGCCCGTGGTTGAGGTCAAGGCGAAAGCCAAGGCCCCGGCCCGCGCGAAGAAGACGGCTGCACCCGCCAAGAAGGCTGCCGCACCGGCCAAAAAGGCAGACGCACCCGCCAAGAAAGCGGAAGCACCCGCCAAAAAGACCGCTGTAGCCGCCAAGAAGGCTGCTGCGCCGGCCAAGAAGGCCGCCGCTCCCGCCAAAAAGGCTGCGCCTGCAGCCAAGAAGGCTGCCGCCGCCGCGCCGGCCAAGCGCGCACCGAAGAAGACGGCGAAGGCTGCTGAATAAGCCACACTCGTCAGAACGCAAAACGGCGCCGCAAGGCGCCGTTTTGCATTTCGGCAGCTTGCGCCGCCAGCCGCATGACTACCGTACCAACTGGTTGATCTCGATGATCGGCATCAGCACCGCCAGCACGATCAGCAGCACCACCACGCCCATGCTGAGGATCAGCAGCGGCTCGAGCAGGCTGGTGAGGAACAGCGTGCGGCGCTCCAGCTCTGCGCCTTCGCCCTGCGCCGCGCGCTCCAGCATGATCGGCAGGTTGCCGGTGGCTTCGCCAGAGCGGATCAAATGCACCAGCACGGAAGGAAACTGGTTCTGCGCGGCCAGCGCACGCGCCAGCGAGGCGCCTTCGCGCACCCGCGTGGTGGCGTCATCCACGTTGGCCTTGAGCGCCTCGTTGGTCAGCGTTTCCCCGGCTGCCTGCAGGCTGCGCAGGATGGGCACGCCAGCGGATACCAGGATGGCGAGCGTGCTGGCGAAGCGTGCGGTGTTATAGCCGCGGATCAGCTTGCCGACAAGCGGCGCGGTCAGCAGCCAGCGGTGCCACTCCAGGCGCACACCGGGCTGGCGCAGCAGGCTGCGTATGCCCAGGCTCACCGCCACGATGAACGCCAGCGCGGCCCACCACCAGTTGCGCACGAAATCCGACAGCGCCAGCATGATGATGGTCAGCATCGGCAGCTTCTGCTTGGTGTTGGCGAAGACGCTCACCACCTGCGGCACCACATAGGACAGCAGGAAGATCACGATGGCGAACGCCACCACGGTGACAATGGCGGGGTAGGTAAAGGCCAGCCGGATCTTGGCGGTGAGCGAGTTGCGCGTCTCGATATAGTCCGCCAGCTTTTCCAGCACCAGGCCGAGGTGGCCCGAGTGCTCGCCGGCGGAAACCAGCGCGCGGTAGATATCCGGAAAATCGCGCGGATGGTGCAACAGCGCCACCGAGAGCGAACTGCCGCCGACCACGTCCGCGCGGATGCCGGCCAGCAGCTCGTGCACATAGCTGCGCTCAGCCTGGTCAGCCAGCGCCGCCAGTGCTTCGTCCAGCGGCAGGCCAGCCACGATCAGGCTGGCGAGCTGGCGCGTGAACAGCGCTTGCTCTTGCGTGGAGAGCCGGCGCACGAAGGCAGCGGTGCTGCTTTTCTGCACGCCGCCGACGCCTGCCAGCGGATCCACATTGAGTGGTGTCAGGCCGCGCGCGCGCAACTGGCCGCGGGCCTGCTTGGGGCTGTCGGCTTCGATGACGCCGCGATCGGTCTTGCCGGCGGCATCGACGGCCTCGTAACGATAGGCTGGCATGTCTCTGGGCTCGCCCTTAGTCGCGCGTGACGCGCAAGACTTCTTCCAGCGCGGTCGCGCCCGAGTCGATCCAGCGCTGCGCATCGCGGCGCATGGTGTGCATGCCGCGCGCCAGGGCCACCTTCTTGATCTCGGATTCGGCCGACTGGCGGTGGATCATGGTGCGGATCTCGTCATCCACGCTGAGCAACTCGTACACGCCCATGCGCCCCTGGTAGCCCGAGTGGCCGCATTTGTCGCAGCCCACCGCATGCCACACGCGTTGCAGCGGTTTGCCTTGCGCCAGCAGCACGTCGGCTTCGTCGGGTGTGACTTCGATCACTTCCTCGCGCTTGCAGTGCTGGCACAGCCGGCGTACCAGCCGCTGCGCCAGCACGCCGAGCAGCGACGACGACAGCAGGAAGGGCTCGATGCCCATGTCGACCAGCCGCGTCACCGCCGAAGCCGAGTCGTTGGTGTGCAGCGTGGCCAGCACCAGGTGGCCCGTCAGCGAGGCTTGCACCGCGATCTGCGCGGTTTCCAGGTCGCGGATTTCGCCGATCATCACCACGTCCGGATCCTGGCGCAGGATGGCCCGCAGCGCCTTGCCGAAGGTCATGTCGATGCGCGGGTTGACCTGGGTCTGTCCGATGCCGTCGAGGTCGTACTCGATCGGGTCTTCCACCGTCATGATGTTGGTGGTGCGCGAATCGAGCCGCGACAGTGCGGCGTACAGCGTGGTGGTCTTGCCCGAGCCGGTCGGCCCGGTCACCAGCACGATGCCGTGCGGCTGGCGGATCAGGTGATCGAAGCCGCCCAGCGTGCCCGGCGCCATGCCGAGCTTGGCGAGATCCAGGCGGCCGGCCTCCTTGTCGAGCAGACGCAGCACCGCGCGCTCGCCGTGGCCGGTGGGCAGCGTGGAGACGCGCACGTCCACGGGACGCCCGCCCACGCGCAGCGTGATGCGGCCGTCCTGCGGCAGGCGTTTTTCCGCGATGTCGAGCTGCGCCATGATCTTGATGCGCGAGATCAGCGCGCCGTGCAGCGCCTTCTTTGGGCGCACCACGTCGCGCAGCGTGCCGTCCACGCGAAAGCGCACCACCGAGGATGACTCGAACGGCTCGATGTGGATATCGGAGGCACCTTCGCGCGCGGCCTGGGTGAGCAGCGCGTTGATCATGCGGATGATGGGGGCGTCGTCCTCGGACTCCAGCAGGTCTTCCACGGCGGGAATGTCCTGCATCAGCCGCGACAGGTCGACTTCGCCCTCCACCTCGCCAACCACCTGGGCGGCGCTGCCGCTGTCCTGGCGGTTGTAGGCCTCGGACATGGCGAGCTCCAGCGCATCGGGCTCCAGCACGCGCAGGCGCAGCGGCCCGTGCACGCGTGCCACTTCGGCAAGCGCTGCGGGCGAGGTGGCGCGGCTGACCCACACCTCCAGGCCGTCGGCACGCTGGTGCGCGATCAGCAGGCGGGCCTCGCGCGCGAAGCCGTAGGTGACCAGGCGCGCGGCGATGGTCGACGGCGGCTCCAGCGGCTCGTCGGACATGGCGGCGGGGGCGATGCTTGTGGCCATGGCGAGTCTCAGTTCACCGGGCGCACGGCGTCCACCGTGGCGTTGCCGAGATTGACGCCCGGCGGCAGCGGCGTGCCGTTGGCCGCGGGCGCCTGGGCTTGCGGCTGCCTTTGCTGCTGTTGCTGCTGCGATTGCGGCAGCGTCTGCTCCAGCGGCAGCGGACCCGGCACCGGCCCGCGCGAGCGCGGGTCGACGAACGGTGCCATGGGCGCGTCCGCCGGCGGCAGGATCGGCGTATTGCCGTCGCGCACCATGATGTTGGGTGAGGCGAAGCCCTGCTGCAGGCCGCGCATATAGTCGTAGCGGTCCTGCGTCAGGCGGTCGGTGGCGCCGGCGGTGCGCATCACGTACGGGCGCAGGAACACCAGCAGGTTGGTCTTGCCGCGGTTCTTGTTTTCGTAGCGGAACAGCCCGCCGATCCACGGCAGGTCGCCCAGTCCCGGCACCTTCTGCACGCCGTCGCCGTAGGTGTCCTCGATCAGGCCGCCCAGCACGATGATCTGGCCGTCGTCCACCAGCACGTTGGTCTCGATCGAGCGCACATTGGTGGTCGGGCCCTGGGTGAGGGCGGCGGTGCCCTGTACCACGGACGATGATTCCTGGTAGATCTGCATCTTCACCAGGCCGCCATCGGTGATCTGCGGCTTGACCCGCAGCGTGATGCCGACGTCCTTGCGGTCGAAGGTCTGGAATGGCGTGACTGACGCCGAACTGCCGGTCTGCGCGTAGGAGCCGGTGGTGACCGGGATGTTCTGCCCGATCAGGATCTTGGCTTCCTCGTTCTCCAGCGTGATCAGGTTGGGCGTGGACAGCAGGTTGACGCTGCCGTCGGCACCAAGCGCGTGCAGCAGCGCGCCCAGGCCCATCGCCCGGTTGACGATGCCGAGGTTCAGACCGGCCAGATCGGGCACCAGGCCCGAGACGCTCGGAATGGCGGCGGCGCCGTTCGCGTTGATCGCGGCGGCGGCACCCGTCAGGTTGATGATGTTCTGGCCGCCCGTGCCGAAGTTGGTGCCGGCAAAGACGTTGGTGTTGCTATTGCGCGAGTTGAGCAGGCCCTGCCACTGGATGCCCAGCTGGCCGGTCTGGGTGGAAGAGACTTCCACGATCATCGACTCGATATAGACCTGCGCGCGGCGCATGTCGAGGTCTTCGATCACCGCGCGCAGGTTGCGGTAGACGGGCTCGCTGGCCGTGATGATCAGCGAGTTGGTGGCCGGGTCGGCCTGGATGATGCCGCCGGTGGTCGGCAACGTGTTGGTGGCGAATGAGTTCGCGAAGGCCGAGCTGCCGCCGCCGGATCCCGATCCGCTGCGGGAGCTGCCGGTGCTGCCGCCCGTGTATTGGCCGGTGTTGGGCGTCGAGGTGTTGAGCAGGCCGGTGCCGCCGGCGACGCCGGCCGCGCCGGTTGCGCCCTGCGTGCCGGACTGGCCGGTGTTGAAGGAGCTGTCGGCCGCGACGATGGCGCGCAGCGTCTGCGCCAGCTTGGTGGCTTCCGCGTTTTTCAGGGGCACCACCCAGATATTGCCGGGGCGCGCATAGGGCTGGTCGAGCTTCTCGATCAACTGGCGCGCCTGCTGCAGCCGTGCCCGGCTGGAGGCACGGATCATCAGCGAATTGCTGCGCGGCTCCGCCACCACCGAGGTGCGCAGGCTGGCGTCGGCGCCTGCCACGGCCCCGCCAGCAGCGCCGGCGGAACCCGGGTCCAGCAGTTTTTGCAGCACCAGCGCGGTATCGCTGGCGATGGCATTCTTGAGCGGCACGAGCTCGACCTCGCCCGAGGCCGGCGCGTCGATGGCGGCGATGATGCGGCCCAGGCGCTGCAGGTTCTCGGCGTAGTCGGTAATGACCAGCGTGTTGTTGGCCGGGTAGGCGGTGATGGTGTTGTTCGGCGCGATCATCGGGCGCAGCACCGGCACCAGGTTGTTGGCCGACTCATAGTTGAGGCGGAACACCTGGGTCACCACCTGGTCGCCGCGGGACCTGCCGCTGCCGACCACGATGGGCGAGCCCTGCAGCTTGGCGTCGGCTTCCGGCACCACCTTGGTGAAGCCGTTGCTCTCGACCATCGCATAGCCTTGCATGCGCAGCACCGAGCCCAGCGTTTCCAGCGCCTGCGAGCGCGACACCGGCTGCTCGGTCACCAGGTTCACCGAGCCTTTCACGCGCGGGTCGATGACGAAGTTCTTGCCGGTCGCCTGCCCCACCGCCTTCACCACCGATTCCAGGTCGGCATTGACGAAGTTGAGCACGACCTGGTCGCGGCTGCGCGGAGTCAGGTCGGGCGGCTGGCCTGGCTGGGCCGCCGGCTGGCTCGGTTGCTGGGCCCACAGCGGCGCGGGTGCCAGCAGGGAGAGGCCGCATAGCAGCGCGGTGGCGCGGGCGCAGCGGGTCTTGAGCGAAGGTCGAAGGGCTTGGGTTTTCATATTCGGTTCCGGGCTGCGGGCATCGGCGCGAAGGTTTCGCCCCGATGCCGGGGTCAGAAGCGCAGCCGTGTCACATTGTCCTCACGTCGTCCCAGCAGGCTCAACAGGCCCACCAATTGCGTAGCGGCGTCGGGGTCGGCGTCGGCCGTGCCCTCGAAGCGCGCCTGGCGGCCCAGGGTGCCGCTGCCCTGCAGGTGCAGTGGCCCGGCGAGGGTAGTCAGTTGCAGCTTGCCGTCGGCGCCCGACCAGTCGATCTCGGCGCGGTAGCTGCCAAGCGGGCGCACCCGGCTGACGGCCGATGATACTTGGTCAAGGCGTACGGTCAGGTGGCCGGTCATGCCGCCCGCGCCGCCCGCGCCGCCTGCGCCGCCTGCGCTGCCCGGCTCGCTGGCACGCGCAAAGAACCGGCCTTGCAGGCCGGACCAGTCAATGCGCATCAGCCCGTCGGGGCGCAGGGTATTGAACGGGGCGCCGACGCCTTCGAGCAGCGCCGCCGGCATGCGGATGGCGCCGGCCTGGGCGGTCCAGCCGAGCGGGGTCACCGCCACGGCGACCGGGCCGCTCATGGCCTCGGTATGGTTGACCACCATGCGCAGCGTGCCGGTCAGCAACGGCCAGAAGGCCACTGACCATTGCAGCCGCCCGGGCAGCACCGTGGCGGTCTCGCTGCCTGTGCCGGCCGACAGGGCCAGGGTGGCGCTGCCGTTCCACAGCGAGCCATCGGCATCGGCCAGCAGCACGCGGCGCTGGCTCTGGCTGGCGATGCCATCGGCGATCCATGCCGCGGGAAATGCCGCCAGCACGGTTAGCGCCACGGTGACGCAGCCAAGCGCCAGCCAGCCCGCGCGTTGCCAGCCACGGGGGCTGGCAACGCGGCGGCGGGCGAGCCTCAGGGCTTCCAGGCGCGCCATCAGCCGCGCCCGCCCGGATTTGCCGCGGGGCCTTGCAAGGTGGCGGTGACGTTCACCAAGGCGGTGGCGCCCACGTAGACGATGCGGGTATCGATCACCTTGAGGCGCTGTTGCTGGCGCACATCCTGCAGCCAGCTCGCCACGGAGCCGAAGGGCACCTTGTCGAGCTGCACCTGCACGCTGTTGTCGCCGGTGCCATTGAGGCGGGTGGCCTTGAGGCCGTGCTGGGCAAGGCTCTCCTGCAAGGCCTGGTTGAGCGCCTCGCCGCGCAGCGACGGGGCCGGGCTGGCTGCCAGGCCGCGCGCTTCCTGCGCCAGCGTTTCCATCTCCGCCGCGTCGCTGCGCAGTTGCGGCAGGCTGCGCAGCAGCTTGTCACGACCGTCGGCGGCGGGTTCCCAGAGGACGGTGTAGCCGATCACGAGCGCCAGCACGGCGCTGCCGCCGGCCAGGATGGCCTGCTCACGCGGGTTGCGCGCCGACCAGAAGGCGTCGAAACGTTCCTGCCAGCGCTGCGGCACGCGCGGGCGCAGGCGCGCCAGCCGGTCCGCGACGCGCGCGCGGCCAGCCGGGCTGCGCTGGGTGGCGCGGGGGCCGGGCTTGGATGCGGTGTCTTTCATCGGGGTCACTTGGCGGTCCGCGCTCACAGGCTGGGCTTGATTGACCAGCGGGTGCCGGCCGGTGCGTTGGCGCGCGCGGCGTCGGGCGGGCTGTTGTCAGCTTCCATGGCCAGGCCGGACTGGCGCGCCGCGCTGCGCAGCGCATTGGTGTCGGTGCCAGGCTTGAGCGTGGCGAACAAAGTGTGCCCGCGGTATTCGAGCGCCAGCAGCGCGTCCGGCGCAAGCTGGCGCGCGGCCTGGCCGAAGCGGTCGGCCAGCGGCAGGAAATCGTCGGGCGTGCTGCGCCCGCTCGCCAGGCGCAGCTGGTCGACCTGGCGGCGCATCTGCAGCGGCGGATCGATGACCACGGGGATCTGCGGAAAGGCGCTGCGCAGCGTCTGTTCCTGGCCGGCCGCGAGGCGCTGCGCCTCCTGGCGCAGCAGCAGCCAATGCACGTTCATGCCAATCAACTGGACCAGCACCAGGCCGGCAGCCAGCGCCAGCGGCAGGCGCCAGGCCTTGAGGTTCCAGCGGTCGGCACGGCCCTGGGCGAATTCGAACTGGGCCAGGTCGAGCGCGGGCTCGCGCAGGCTGGCCTGCGCCCCTTCGATCCATATCCGCCAGTCCAGCGCTTGCGCGCCCGGCGGCGCCACCCGCGCCAAGGCGTCCTTTGATGCGTACCAGTCACCGGCGGGGGCGAGTCCCTGCCAGGCGGCGAGCGCCTCGGAGCCTAGCAGCAGGCCGTAGCCGGCGTACTCACTGCTGCGCACGGTCAGTTGCCAATAGCGCGAAAGCTCGGCTGGCGCGGGCACGCCCTCCGTTTCAAACAAGGGCGACGCGCTGGTCAGCGAGGCGGCTTCGAGCGCCAGCGTGGCCGGGGCCGCGCTGGCCGCGGAGGGGTGGCCGACAGAATCCGCGCCGGGCTCGGCGGGATGCGCCACAGGCTGCTGGGGCAGGCACAACTGCGCCGGCAACACGTGGCGGCGGCGGTGGCGATGCTCGGCAAATGCGTCCAGCACGGCGCGCAGCCAGGCGCGGTCCGTCACCATCAGCAAGCGCCGGCGCGAGCCGCTGGCCGCCTTGCCCTTGCCCGGCAGCGCGTCGAGGGGCGGGCCCACGGCGATATGGCAAGGCTGGGCGTCGGTGGCCAGCACCTCCTCGACCAGGTTCGGCAGCGCCAGCTTGAGCCGCGCCGGCGCGAGCGGCGGCACCGTGGCTCCGGTAAGCAGCACATCGCTGGCCGCCATGATCAGGACCAGGCGTTCGGCGGGAGGCAGTTCGGCGATGGCGGCGTGGCCTTCGCGCAACAACTGCCCCGCCGCCTGGGGGCCTTGCCGGTGGCTACGGCCGGCGACGGCCGTGCTGACCAGGGCAAACGGCAAGGCACCGAAGTGCCAGGGTTGCGGCTGGTCGTGCGGCCGATGCGGCAGGCGGACGTACAGGGTGGTGCTCAAGATTTCCTTGCTACAGCGCCAATCGTGGCGTCAATGAACGATAGCGGGGGCATGCGGCCCATGCAGCGGACGGCGCTGCTTGCATGGCGGATGCCGGCTGCGATACTGCCGGCGGCACAGGGCAGGCGGGCGCCCGGAGCCATGGACTACCGCTTCCGCCGGGCCGGAGCATACCTTGCCTGTGTGACGAATTGGCGTCAATACGTATCTGTCTGATACTGCTGGCCAAACACCCGGGAAGGGCGCCGGCAGGTGTTTCGCGGCGCGCCTGGGAGGCCCGGGCCTGCCCCTTGTGGCCACCTACGGTAACCCTTTTCGTCCCGCGCGATCCGACAGCATGATCCCAAAATCCGCCAGCCACGACGGCCACACGGACGAGGGGTTGCACGCATCAGCGCTGCTCCGGCATCCGGTCGATATCGCGCACCCAGACCACCCGGGTGGTATTGGCATTGCCGAGCACTTCGCCGCGGTAGACCAGCGAGACCTGCATGCGGCTGGCGCGCTCGTGGCGGATCAGCCCGTAGATCAGGAAATAGTGGGTGCGTACGTCGAGCGTGCTGGTGGCGGCGTTGGGGTCGGCCTGCGGCGCCAGCGTGCGCAATTGCGTTTGCAGGTCGCCAATGTTGTTGAAATAGGCGCGGTCGCGCTGGCGCACCACTTCGCGGGCGCGGTCCAGCGGCAGCTTGTCGATCACGGCGGCGAGCACTTCGGCCTCGGCGGTATTGGCATTGACGAGCGTGCGCTCGGGCAGCACGTCGACGAAGGGCGCCAGCGCGGCCACGATCTCCGGCGTGTAGCCCGGAATGGCGAGCAGGTCGTTGACGTCGTCGGGCGCGCGCAGCCCGCGCTGGCTGTCACTGCTGCCGCCGTTGCTGGCGCCGGCGGCGCTTACCAGGTAGCGGGCGGTCGGCTCGGCCAGCGAGGCGTTCAGGCCCAGCGTCTGCAGCAGGCGGCGATAGATCGCCAGGCTGGGGGCGTCGATGGTGGCGATCCGGCCTTGGGACTCGCTGGCGGTCCACAGCACGAGGTTGGATAGGTTGAAGCGGGCCTGCGCGTCGAGGATGCGGCCCGACAGGAAGGAGGTTTCGCCTTCCTGGTCGGTGCGCAGGCCGGCGCCGAGGAAGTCCGACAGGCGGGTCTCGGCGATCGGCACTGCCCAGGGCTCACCGAGCTGGTCCACGCTGGTGCGGCGCTGGTCGTCACGCAGGATCAGGCGGGCCCAGTCGACGGCCGCGCGCTCGATCCAGCTGGCCTGGGCCAGCAGGCGCTGGTTCTCGATGGAGCGGATCTGCACCTGCTGGCGCCAGAGCATGCCGGATACCACCACGACCGCCAGCGTGACCACCAGCAGGGCCGTGACCACGGCGGCGCCGCGCTGGCGGCGGCCGGCCGGCACAAGGGGAGCGATGCGCTTGCTCATAGGCCGGTCATGCAGATTTTCTGGAAGCGCCGCGGCGTGTCGCCGTCGCCCATGCGCGCCGTGAGGTTGAGCTCGATCGCACGCACCGCCGTGGTGGCTACGCCCAGGCTGGCGCTCACGCCGGAGGCGGCCACCGCGCTGGCGCTGGCGTTGCCGCTGAGCAGCGCGGCGGCGATGCGGCCGTTTTCGGCCTGCCAGCCACCGGGTTCGACCCAGACGCGCGCCGACAGGCTGTCGGCATCGCCGACCAGCGGCCGCGCCAGGTTTGCGCCGCCGCCAGCCTGGCGCAGCGTGATCATCGCGGCCTGCACCGCGCTGCGGTTGTCCGCCGGCGGGCTGGCAGCGCGCACCACGGTGTTGCCGTTGAGGCGATAGGCGATGACTTGCCACTGGCTGGGGCGGCCCTCGTCTCGGCGGTCGCGCACCATCAGCAACAGGCCGTTGCCGAGCTCTACCGGGCTGCCCTGCAGCAGGGTCGGGCTGGTCAGGTGCTCGCAGTCGGACTGGAACTGGCCGTATAGCAGCTTGAGCGTATTGAGGCGGTTGTCGTGGTCGGTCAGGCGCTCGCGGCCGCGCGTCATCGCGTCCAGGCCGCGCCAGGCGATCACGGCGATCACTGCCAGCAAGGTGATCGCCACCAGCATTTCCAGCAGTGTGAAGCCGCGCATGGCCACGGCCGGGCGCGGCCGCCCAAGGCACTTAAAGCGCTTAACGCGTTCAGAGCAGGTTGCGCGTTTCATTGGGAACGATGGTGACCAGCCAGGCCAGGCGCACGGATTTGTCGGCGCCGGACGGGTAGACCGCGATCTCGACGCGGCGGAAAGAGGGGTTGGGCGTGCCCGAGATGGTTTCTTCGCAGTACAGCTCCACACCGCCTTGCGGGCAGGCGTAGCCGCGCGTGCCGGGCTCGGGCCAGGTCTTGGACAGGCGCAGGGTGGCGAGGTGGTTCTCGGCGCTCCACTCGGCCAGCATGCGGGTCTGCAAGGCGGAGCCCGCCTCGATCATCGACCCCATCGCGCGCATGGCGGCGGTCAGCGCCACGGCCAGGATGGTCAGGGCGACCAGCACTTCGATCAGGGTGAAGCCGCGCACCGGCAAGCACCGGGCGCTGCGCGCACAGGGGGGGGAGTTGGGGTGGCGCGTCATGGCGTGCTGGCGAAGTAGCGGCCGGCGCCGTCGCTGGCCACATCGATGCGAATGCCGCCGCGCACCAGCACGACATGCTGGGGACCTTCGATCAGCTCGCGCCCGAACACCAGGCGCGCGCCGCCGTTGCCGCGCCCGCCTTCGGTGACGGCCACGCCGTCGAGCTGCAGGCGCCATTTGGTCGGCGCGAACACGTCCCCGGCGAGCGGGGCCCAGCCGGCCGGCGTGGCTTGCAGGAAACGCCAGCCGACCGTATCGGCCTCCCAGGCAATCGGCCGGGCGCGCAGCTGGGCTTCTTCCTGGGCGAGCTCGAAGAGCCGCGCAATGCGCTGCCCGTCGTCGAGCACGCGGCCGCGCTCATTGGGCGCGGCATTGACGGCGACCAGCGAGATCACGATGCCGGCGATCACCATCACCACCAGCAGTTCCAGCAAGGTGAAGCCGCGGCCGCGATGGCCGTGAAGCCGCCCTGCCTGTGGCCAGGTGCTCATGGCTGCGCGCCTGGCCCGGATCATGGCATTGGTTCCTTATTCCCAATTGCCGATATCGGCGTCGTTGCCACTGCCGCCAGCCTGGCCGTCGGCGCCGAAGCTGAACACGTCGATCTCGCCGCGCACGCCCGGGTTCAGGTACTGGTACGGATGGCCCCAGGGATCCTTGGGCAGCTTTTCCAGATAGCCGCCACCCTTCCAGTTGTTGGGCACGGGCTCGGTGGTGGGCTTGGCCACCAGTGCCGCAAGGCCTTGCTCGGTGGTGGGATAGCGGCTGTTGTCCAGGCGGTACAGCTTGAGCGCCTGCATGATCGAGGAAATGTCCTGGCGCGCGGCGACGATGCGGGCTTCGTCGGGGCGGCTCATGATCTTCGGGACCACCAGCGCGGCCAGCACGCCGAGGATCACGATCACGACCATGATTTCGATCAGGGTAAAGCCGCGGACACGGCGGCGGCCGAGGCGGGGGGAAGAGTCGGGAAGGGTGGCAACGTTCCTGCGCATCATGGTTAGCCTTATGGAATATCTGGCGGAGCGCCTGCTTACATCCGCGTTGCATCCGCGTGGCGGCGATCCAGTGGTCAAACAGTATAACCGCCACTTCATGACGACTTTGCGAGCGAGTGCTTGCATGTTCACCCGCGGCAAAACGGCGCGGGATGCGCGCAACGCATCGTTTTGCCTTGGCGTGCCGATGCGTCGCGGGCCTGACGGAGGCAGACAGCTGTCATGCGGCTCTGGTAGGCTTGGTGTTTTGATGCCTACCAGCCCACTTCCGTGCAACTCTCCTTGCGGCCCGCCCTTCGCTTCAACCCCTCCAGCCTCTGGCTGCCGCGACTGGCCGCGCTCGTGCTGTTCGTTGCGCTATGCGCCCTGGCTACCCGCTGGGCGCTGACCTTCAGCGCGATGCAGACCATTGCCGTGCCGAACGCGGCCCGCGTGGCGCAGACCGAGGCGGTGGAGACCGGCGCGGCCGGCACGCTGTTTGGCGGCAACGCGCAGTCCGGCGTGCGCGATGTGCAGTTGATCGGGGTGGTAGCCGACATTGGCAGCGGTGCCGGGGCGGCCATTGTCTCGCTGGATGGCGGCCCGGCCAAGGCGGTGCGCGCGGGCACCGCGCTGTCCCCGCAGATCCGGCTGACGGAAGTCCGTGATCGTGGGGTTGTGATCGAGCGCAATGGCGTGCGCCAGGAAATCGCGCTGCCGGTCCCGGCCATCGTCACGCGCGGCCCCGCGGCGGCCCCACAGCCGGCTTTGCCGGCAGGCGCGGCGGCGCCGCTATCCACGCCGATGCCGGTGCCCGCCACGCCCATCCCCGCACCGCCGCTGCAGTCCTTGCCGCAGCAGCCGTCCCAGGGCGGTAACGAACCTATCTCTGCTAAAGACTGATTTGTAACGGCGCTGCGCCAACTTGTTTACGTTACTTTCAGCGGCTTACGCCGGCGGTGCTTAACTGTGAGCCGCGTAACAACGTATTAGGCGGACCAACTTTCCAGCCTGGCGTGCGCTCTAATCCTTACCAGTCCACCGAGACGAAAAAGGAGCAAAGACATGCAAGGCAATCTCAAGGCACGTTCGATCCGGAATTTCATGGCCGCTTCGGCGGTGTTCCTGGCGATGGGCGGCGCAGCTTTCGCCCAGACCACTGCCCCCGCCGCGCCGGGCCCGGGACCTCAGGCGGGTATGCGCCACCATATGGAGCATGGCGGCGGCATGTGGTTCAAATCGATCGATACCGACGGCGATGGCACGATCTCCAAAGCGGAGGCCGACGCGCTCTTCAACAAGATCGACACCAATCACGACGGCAAGCTCGACAAGAGCGAACTGGCTGCCTATCACAAGACGATGATGGAGCAGCGCCGTGCCGAGATGCGGGCCGAGCTCGATGCCCGCTTCAAGGCGGCCGACAAGAATGGCGACGGTGCGCTGACCAAGGCAGAGGTGCAAGCCGGGATGCCTCACCTGGCCAAGTACTTCGACCAGCTCGACACCAACCACGACGGCAAGCTGACGCTGGACGAGATCCACGCTGGCATGCAGAAGATGCACGAGCAGCGGATGCAGCGGATGCCCCGCGGTAGCCAGTCCAACCCGGCAGCGCCGTCGAGCAGCGGTGGCTGATTGAGGCAGGATCCACGGCGCGCCGCGCCGTGGGCAGATGAAAAGAAGCGCGACCGTTGCCGGCCGCGCTTTTTTTTGCTTCGTGGCTGGCGGCTCTGGCCAGTGTTGGCACCATCCTTGCCTTCCGAACGCTCGACCTGCCGGATCAGCGAATAGTCCACGCTCCTGAAGGCCGGAACGTCCGGGGCGATCCGGCCGCATTTGCCATGGCAGTCTCTGACGCCCTGTTCCTGTGCATGGGCCGTACGCCGCGGCGGCATCTTGCACCTGGAAGGCGATCGCGCAGGGCGAAAGGACGCCAGAAGAGACAGGTCGCCATAAAAAATTGCGTACTTGTGCACGGTTTGCTAAATTTGCGCAAAAAAATTGCCGACAAACATATTGCGGAGCAACAATATCGTGAGCAAGGTGGAGCTGGACAAGATCGACAGGAAGATCCTGGAGGTGCTGCAGACCAACGGGAGGCTGACCAACCTGGAAGTGGCCGAGCGCGTGAACCTGTCGCCCAGCCCGTGCCTGCGACGCATCCGCCGGCTGGAGGAGGTTGGCGTGATTCGCCAGTACGCGGCGCTGCTGGAACCCGGCCGGATCGGGCTGGGGCTGCTGGCCTATATCAACGTACGGCTCGAGAAGCACGGGGGCGCGCCCAAAGGCAAGGCGCCGCTGGACTTGTTCCGCGCTGCCATCGAGATCTGGCCGGAAGTGGCCGCCTGCCACGCCATGACCGGGGAGATGGACCTGCTGCTCAAGGTCTACGTGGAAGACATGGAGCATTTCGCACGCTTCATGAAGGACCACTTGCTGGCCCATCCCGCGGTCATCGACGTACGATCGAGCTTCGCCCTCGAATGCATCAAGGACACCACGGCCTTGCCGGTACCAGGAGGCTGAGAGCCTCGCGGTTATCGCCGGCACCAAAGAAAATGGCGCGCCGGGCGGGCGCGCCATCGGTACGATGCCGGCAGGCTTCGCTCAGGCGGTGTGCTTTTGCGGCACCATCGAGCGCCAGAAGCGCAGGCCGAAACGGCGCGCATCGCGCAAGTTGCGGCGCAGCATGTAGTCGAGGTCGGCAACCTGCTCGTCGAGCGCCTCGGTCAGGCGGCTGACGGTATCGGCAGGCGGCAGCTCAAGGTAGGCATCGGCCTCGCCGTACGCATACTGCACCTTCATGCCGGCCTTTTTGGCAATGTGCATCATGGCGGCGTTGCGCGACAGGCAGTGCATGTACAGGGTGCGCACATTGCTGTTGCGGCCGTGCATGGCCGCACGCTCGAACAGCGCGCTGCCAATGCCGCGGCCACGTGCGCTCTGCGACACGGAGACGCCGAACTCGGCGACGCGGCCCTGCGTGTTGTCGCGCAGGTTGGCAAAGTGGCCCACGCCGATCAGTTCCAGGTGCTCGTCGTACACGCCGAACACGGTGTCGTGGTCGAAATCGATGCTGTCGACGTAGGCTTCGATCACATGATCGCCAACCGACTGGCCAAAACGGAGCAGGCGATCCTCCTCGCCCAGGGCGAGGAAATGCTTGAGCAGGCGCGAGCGATGATGCGCAGCCAGTTCGCGCACCAGGGTGGTGGGGCGATGCGAGGCTTGCGCTGCTGCGGCTGCACGGCGGAGATCTTCGTCGGATACGGCCCCGACGGCCTTGCTCAGTTCGAGCGGATTCACTTTGTTTTCCTTGCGACGTAATCAGGTATAAAAATAGCACTCAGCGGGTGTTCGTCCATGCACTTTCGACAAATTGGTCGGGCTACAAGGGCAAACACTATCTTGCTGCATTGCAAAAAGTATTGTAGTGGATTTGTCAGTTCCACGTAAGGTGAGCATCGCATCTACCTTGTTCGATTTTGTAAATTCCAACTAAATCTATATAAATCAATCAGTTGTGTGGTGCTTGAAGGGCGCTTTCCGCCCGATGGTGTGGGTTTGCTGCAACGCCGCATACCGGCTTTCGCCGGGCCGGGGCACGGGATTGGCCCTGCTTCGCGGTGGCACAGCCCCGGTTATTCACAGATGTAAGTGCTTTATGCACATCTTTTTTGGCCTCGCGACTACTGTTGCGCAGCTGATTTCTCAGGATTTTTCGTGGACCCCAAGGCCGAGCCCCCGATTCTCGTTATCTACGCCCACCCCAGGCCGCAACTGTCGCGCGTCAATCGTCCGCTGGCGGCGGCACTGGAAAGCCTGCCCGGCGTGACCGTGCACGATCTCTACACCAGCTATACCGACTACGACATCGACGTGGTCGCCGAGCAGCGCGCGCTCGCGCGGGCCGGCACGCTGGTGCTGCAGTTCCCGGTGCAGTGGTACAGCATGCCGGCGCTGCTCAAGCTGTGGGTGGACGATGTGCTGGAGAGTGGCTGGGCTTACGGCCCCGGCGGTACGGCGCTGCGTGGCAAGTCCATGCTTGTGGTGGCCAGCACCGGTGGCCACGCCGACTCCTACGGGCCCGACGGCACGCATGGCCACAGCATCGAGGAATACATGCTGCCGCTTGAGCAGACCGCCGTGCTGTGCGGCATGAGCTGGCTGTCGCCACTGGTGCTGCACGATGCCAACCAGGCCGATGCCCAGGCGCTGGCCGACCATATCGGCCGGGTCACCGGTGTGCTGGGCGGCATTGCCGACGGCGCCCGTGGCGTTGCCTCCAACGCCGCCGCAAGCTGAGGAGCACGCCATGGAACAACACGATTTCCTGGTGGCCCTGGTGGTCTTCCTGGTTGCCGCGGTAGTGGCGGTGCCGGTGGCGCGCCGCTTTGGCCTGGGCGCGGTGCTCGGCTACCTGCTGGCCGGCGTGGCGATCGGCCCGTGGGCCCTGCGGCTGGTGACCAACGTCGAGTCCATCCTGCATTTTTCCGAGTTCGGCGTGGTGCTGATGATGTTCGTGATCGGCCTGGAGCTCGAGCCCAAGAAGCTGTGGGCGCTGCGCCGCGTGATCTTCGGCTATGGCGGCGCCCAGATGGCGGCCTGCGCGATCCTGCTCGGCGGCGTCGCTGCGCTGGTCGGGGCATCGTGGCAGGTCGCGCTGGTGGCGGGCCTGGGGCTGGCGCTGTCGTCCACCGCGATCGCGCTGGCCACGCTGACCGAGCGCAATCTCTTTGGCACGCCGGCGGGCGCCGCCAGCTTCGGCATCCTGCTCTTCCAGGACATCGCCGCGATCCCGATGATCGCGCTGTTGCCGCTGCTGGCTGCCGGTGGCGCAGACGCCGGCGCGTCCGGCGCGGGGGGCTGGCTCGGGGCGGCAAAGGCGGTCGGGGTGATCGGCGCCGTGGTGGTGGGCGGGCGCTATCTGGTCCGCCCCGCGCTGCGCTTTATCGCGCGCACCGACATGCGCGAGATGTTCACCGCCTTCGCGCTGCTGCTCGTGGTGGGCATCGCGCTGATGATGGACGCGGTGGGATTGTCGATGGCGCTGGGCACCTTCCTGGCTGGCGTGCTACTGGCGGACTCGGAGTACCGCCATGCGCTGGAAGCCGACCTTGAGCCCTTCAAGGGCCTGTTGCTGGGCTTGTTCTTCATGGCGGTAGGCATGTCGATCGACTTCGGCGTGCTGATGCGCGCGCCGGTGCAGGTGGCAGCCCTGGTGGTTGGCTTCGTGCTGCTCAAGACGCTGGTGCTGGCCCTGCTGGCGCCGCGCTTTGGCATTGCGCGCGGCCAGTGGTTATTGTTTGCGCTGCTGATTTCACAGGGCGGCGAGTTCGCCTTCGTGGTGTTTGGCGTGGCGGGCGGCGCCGGCTTGCTGCCGGCGCGCACCGAGGCGCTGCTGGTGCTGGTGGTGGCGCTGTCGATGGTGGCCACGCCGCTGCTCCTGCTGGCCTTCGACCGGCTGGTGGCGCCACGGCTGGCCCGCCTGGCGCGGCGCCCGGACGACGTGATCGCGCCGCAGGACAACCCCGTGCTGATCGCCGGCTTCGGCCGCTTTGGCCAGATCATCGGCCGCCTGCTCTATGCGCAAGGGATCGGCGTGACCGTGCTGGACCACGATCCCGACCAGATCGAGTTTCTGCGCCAGTACGACTTCAAGGTGTTCTACGGGGACGCCACGCGCATGGACCTGCTTGAATCCGCGGGCGCTGAGCGGGCCCGCATCCTGGTGGTGGCGATCGATGGCATGGAGGACAGCCTCGCGCTGATCGACAGCGTGCGAGCGCGTTTCCCGCACCTGCAGATCTACGCGCGGGCGCGCCATGTGTCGCACGTCTACCAGCTCAAGGACCGCGGCGTGCATTTGTTCGAGCGCGAAGTGTTCGAGGGCTCGCTGTTGCTGGGCCGTCGCGTGCTGGAGGGGCTGGGCTACGATCCCGTGCAGGCCCGCTCGGTCGCGCTGCGCTTTCGCCGGCATAACATCGCGGCGATCGAGCGCTTCTATCCGCATTACACGGACCAGAAGAAGCTGGTCTCGCTGGCGCGCCAGGCGCGCGACGAACTGGAGGAAATGTTCCGCCAGGACCGCGATCAGCGCCGCCAGCGGGAAGAGGAAGACTGGTCCTGAGGTGCCGCGCCGGCGCTGCAATGGCGCCGGCACTGCCTATGAATTTGTGTTACTCGACACCACGCAGCCGCGCTGCGGGTTCTGCGCGCGCACCGGGCAACCCGCCCGCCAGCAGGTCGATCACCATCTCGGCGAACTCCGCGTACGACAGCTTGCCGCCTGGCTTGAGCCAGGTGAAGGTCCAGTTGATCATGCCGAACACCGTCATCGTCAGCGCGGCCTGGTTGTCGCGGGTGACGCGCTCGGGATAGGCCCGGCGCAACTGGCGGGAGAAGGCGGCCACCACGTCGCGCTCGCGCTTGAGGATCTGGTCGCGCTGCTCCTCGGCGAGGAACTTGACGTCGTTGATCAGGGCGACATGCCGGGTCTGCGAGGTCTCGTACTCGGCCAGGAAGGCCCGGATCAGGTTGGAGAAGCTATCCAGCTCGCTGCGTCCCTGGCGTTCCGCCTCCGCCTCGACCTCGGTCACGATCAGCATCAGCCGGCGCGTGTAGCGGTCGAGCAGGTCGAACAGGATCGCCTCCTTGCTCTCGTAATAGTGGTACAGCCGGGCCTTGGAGGTGCCGCAGGCGGCAGCCAGGTCGGCCATCGAGGTGCTGGGGTAGCTGCTGGCGGCAAAGGCGGCGGCAGCCAGGTCCAGGATCTGCTCGCGCTGCGCCTCGAAATCGGGTGCCTTGGTACGGGCCATGGAGACCTTCGCCTTTTCTCTTTTTACTCGCCGCCGGCGGACAGGTTGCGGCGCAACTCGCAGGTCTGCAGGGATTCGGCATTGCCGCGCAGCACCAGCTGGCCGGCGCCAATCAGCTCGCGGCAGCGCCAGAACACAAACCAGTCGCTGGCCAGCAGGCCTTCGATGGCGCCCATCACGCCGCCCACCACTTGCGCGGCCGGCGCCCATTCCAGCGGGGCGCGCTCCAGGATGACTTCGTCGACCGTGTGGTAGGCCGCTGGCACCAGCGTATTGCCCTTCCACAGGCGCACGTCGGCGTTTTCCTTGACGTTCTGCTGCCACTCATAGCCCAGGCGGCCCAGGCGCAGGACCGAGACCGGGGCGATGGTGGAGAAGCGCCGCGCCAGCCGGGCCGCGGGATACATGCCGATAGCGGCCAGGTTGCCGCGCGCGGGCGCTTCCAGCTCGCGCATGTCCATGGCCACTTCATTGATGCGCTGGGGCGACTGGTAGAGGTGAAACACCACCCGGCGCAGCATCAACTGGTCGGAAGCGCTCTGGCCATGCCAGATGGCAACTTCCAGCTCGTCCTTGCGCAGGCCATGCAGCTGGTCGAGCGCTTGATGCATTTCGGCGGCGAAGTCGATGTCGCTGTGCGGCGCCACGCGCTGCCAGAAACCGGAGCGGATCAGCCCGCTGCTATCGACATCGGCCAGCGGCCCGACGGCGAGGTCGTCGCGAAGCACGACGACCGGGTCGGGCCTGGCGGCCTGGGCGAGGGCTTGCCGTAGCGTGTTGCCCGCTACGTCGCCGTTGACGACATGGATGTATTGCATGGGCGTGATTGTATATGGATGCGACCTGCGTAAGGCACGAAACGCGGCGGCTGAGCCGCAACGCTCGGTACGCTGGCGATCCTTCGTCCCCGGGGAAGCGGCGTCCGACATACACAACGGAAATAGTCCGTGCCTTCGCGGTCTATATAAGTAGACCGTCCACCGTTTCGGGACGGTGGCGTCGGAGCGCTTCCGTGCGTGGAGCTTGATCCTGCACAAGGCGCCGCGCCGCGTAAACGTCAACCATGGCGTTTAGCCGCAACGCCTGTCTAAAGGAGGCAATCATGTCGTGCGCTCGCCTCGGGCGGGCCCGCGTCAAAGGTTTTCGGCGCTGGCTCGCTCGCTTCAGACGACGTCTGGCGCCATTGGCGCTAGCCGCGCTGGTGGCGTTCCAGCCACCACTTGCCGCCGCCAATGAGCTCAGCATGGTCCGGCAAGCATTCGCGCAACAAGTGTCCCGCCATCTCAGCCTCCCGGCGGCCGTCGCCGTGCGGTATGCCGGCTTGCTGGCGTCCGCGCTACAGGCAGACGGGCGGGAGGCCGATGCGGGTGACTGGGCTGTGCTGGTCGATCGCAACCCGCGCGTCCAGGCCGCCATGCTGTTCGCGCGGCCCGCCGACGATGCGCCCTGGCAGTGGGTGGGCGCCGCGCCCGTCTCGACAGGCAAGCCAGGCACTTTCGATCATTTCATCACCCCGACCGGTGTATTCAGCCACAGCATGGACAACATGGATTTCCGTGCCGAGGGTACCTACAACGAAAACGGCATCCGCGGCTACGGCGTCAGCGGGATGCGCATCTATGACTTCGGCTGGGTCGATGCCCAACGTGGCTGGGGCAAGGGCGGGGAGAGCCAGATGCGCTTGCAGATGCATGCCACCGATCCGGACCGGCTTGAGTCTCGGCTGGGCCACCCGGCTTCCAAGGGATGCGTGCGGATCCCCGCCACCCTGAATCGCCTCCTTGACCACTATGGTCTGCTGGATGCCGACTACCTGGCCGCTGCGCAGCGCGGTGACTCGCTTTGGGTCCTGGCGCCGGGCCGGGCGCCGGTGGCCCGGCCCGGGCGCTACCTCGTGATTGTGGACTCGGGCGCGCACGGAACGTCCGCGTCGCGCGGGGGCGAGTAGTATCGAATCCGGCGGAATGCGATGCCGCTTCCGCCACTATCCGTTGTTCTACTGGAGAAAATGGCAATGACGAATGCGGCTTATAAGAAGATTGTGGTGGCAGTGGATGGCAGTGCAACCTCCGACCTGGCGCTTGCCGAGGCAATCCGGATCGCGGGCACCGGGGGCGCGCAAGTCCTCGCCTTGTATGTCGTGGACAACGGCCAGCTTATGTTCGACGTTGCGTATTACGACCCAACGCCCGTGCAGCAAGCGCTGGCCGACAGCGGCGAACGCGCGCTGGCGGCTGCCGCGCAACGCCTGAGCGCGCAGGGCGTGCGCCATGAAACGCGGCTGGTCACCCAGCAGACCGTGGGGGGCGACATTGCCAGCGCGGTAAACGATGCCGCAGCTGAATGGGGCGCAGACCTCATCGTGATCGGCACCCACGGCCGGCGTGGCGTGCGCAGGCTGGTCCTGGGCAGCGTGGCCGAGTCCGTGATCCGGCAGGCCAGCGTGCCGGTGCTCCTGGTGCGCGGCCAGGCGGCGGAAGGCTGAGCCTTCAGCCTGCGAATCGGATGTGCCCGCTACGTAACAGGATTTCCCGCGCCTGGGTGAGTTCGAACAGGCCTTCGGCAATGCGTTCGATGCGCTGCCGGTGGCTGGTAAACGCCCGCACCAGATCCTCCTCGCGTGGGGAGCGGGCGCCGAAATGGGTCTCGAGCGCCTCGGCCGTGATCGAATACAAGGTGGGTTGCCCGTTGACAGTGGCGGGGCAGGAGAGGGTCAGGCTAGCCGCACAGTAGGTGGGGACGCTGCGGGGAAAGGAAATTTCGGGCATGGCGTGCCTCACACCGGTCACTGAGGAATGGAACCATTCTAGGAGATGGTTCCGATCCGCGATGAACGCAGAGTGCTGGGCTTTGACCGTCATCAACCCGGATAGGGCAAATGCGGGCCGTTGGGCCTGGGCTGGCCGCCGGCCAGCCGGTGCACGGCGGCCACGGCTGCGTGGGCGGTGTTGATCTGGGCCGAGGCGAAGCCGGCCTGTTCAACCAGAAACCGGTCCAGCGGTGCCGCGGAATCCGGCAGGAACCCGCTTGCAAGCGAAGTCACGCCTGCGCCGGGGTTGGCTGCCAGGTCGGACAGCCGTGCGGCGAGGCCTTGCAGGACGGCCTGCGTGGCCGGTTCCGGCTGGCTCTTGCCTGCTTGGGCCTCTAGCCCGGCGCGCACCAAGCCAGCCAGCGCTGCCATGCGCCGCAAGGCCAGGTGCAGCTGGGCGTACTCGCGGGCCAACTCTGGAGCGAGCTCTGCCACACCCTGCTGCAAGGTTTGATCCGCCCGGCTGGAGGTACGCCCGGCCGCCATGCGCAAGGCTTCCAGCCGTGTCTGCGTCGGCGCGGGCGAGCGGGTGGGCGAGGCAGTGAACGCGCTGGCGCCGGCAAATGCGGCCCGCAGGTACGTTGTGTTTGCCACCAGCGCGTCGAGGCTATGGCGATACACCCGCGACAGCTCGGCCCGCGGCGCCAGCACATAGTAGCTAGCCAGGGCGATCAGGCAGCCCAGCGCCGTGTCGATGCCTCGCAGTGCGGCAAAGTGGCTGCTGTCCGCCGCTGGAGCCCCGACCCACGAGAACAGGATCACTGCGGGCGTCAGGCACATTGCGAAGGCCCCGGGACTGCCGGCGAGCCGGCACGTATAGGCGGCAGCCAGGCAGGCCGCGCTGATTGCCAGGGCCAGCGGCGCCGGCGGGTGAGCCAGGCCGATGGCACAGGCCAGCAGCGCGCCGGCCAGGGAACCCGCGAAGCGCAGGAACGAGATCCTGCGCGTGGTTTGCAACTGGGGGCTAAGCACCATGATGACGGTGACCGCCACCCAGTATCCGTGATCGACTCTCCAGAACTGCGCCGGCATCAGGCTCAGGCCGCCAGCCAGCGCCAGCCGCACCGCATGGCGGGCCACGCGGGCATCGCGGGCGGTGTGCTCCGCAACCACGGCGCGCCAGCGTTGCCATGTCCGGCGCATGGCGCGCCGCGGCCAACGGTACTCGCGGCGCCAGTCGCCGAAGGCCGGATAGCGGGCCAGTGCGCTCAGCGCAGCCTGGTACAACGGCGGCGCCCCGGCATTGGCCAGCGGTGCATGCAGGCGGCGCAGTTCGCCGGCCAGCGCCGCGCATAGTGACGGCAAGTCAGGCGCGTGATGGGCCAGACCTTCGCAGACCTGCTCCCGGACATCGGTGACGCAGCGCAGCAAGTGGCGCAGCGGCAGGTGCTCCGCACTGCCCGTGTCACCGGCTTTGGGGCCCGCGTCATCGGCCCGGCTGCGCAGTTCGGCGGCAACGATCAACAGGGCGAACATGGCATCGGCCAGGCTCACCACATAGGCATAGTGCATCAGCCCAAGCGGGTCCCGCAGGCTGCGCCGCATGTTGATCGCCTGATGCGCAGCCTCGATACGCTCGCGGATGTCGCGCTTGGTGGCCGTCGCATCGCCCACGGGCGCATCGGCCGCCAGATCGGAGGCAAAACGCAGCAACGCATCGAACACCGCCAGTATCTCGGCGCGCGGCCGCGTGTCGCGCGCGGATCGGATGAGGGCCAGGCTGACGACGCAGGCGAAGATGCCGCCGAGCAGGAATTCCTGGCTGCGGGCCAACACACGCATGGCCAGTTCGGCCTCGCCCGCTGGTTGCAGGCAGGAGGCGATCAGCACCACATAGAGCAGCTTGGCCGACAGCGCGGGCACGGGGCCGCGGGTCTCGGCCAGCCCGGCGGCCAGCCCGGCGAAAAGCACCACGGCGAGCGCCGTCCATGGCGTCACCGCTGCAGCGGTGCCCAGGGCACATGCGGCGGCACCGCCAATGCCGACGGAGCCCAGTGCCGCCAGCCGTTCGGCGGCGGTGCCGCGGCGGTCGGCCAGGCAGGTCCAGATCGAAGCCGTTGCCGCCCACAGATAGCCCGCTTCCCCGGTGAGCCATCCCGTGCCGGCCAGGACCAGGAACGAGAAGGCGTAGACCAGGCCTCTTTGCAACATCGAGGCATCGGGGCGGGGCAGGCGCAGCGCGGAGATCATGTCGGCAAGAAGGGTGGGCGCTGCGAGGCGGAGATTCGCCCTGCCAGGCGCAAGAGACAGGTTGACTCTACGGGATCGAATGTTGCGTCGCAACATTTTGCGAGAAATTCGAGGTTTCACCCCGGAGCGGTGCGGCCTGGCCTTCTCATGGTGCAGCGGCTGAGCTTCTTTGGTGCGCTGGGCAGGATCGGCTGCGGCCGATGCCGTGAGCCGCCACAGCAATGGCAAACCATGGCGATTGGCAAAACGCGGGCAAAAAAAACCCGCGCAGTTTCGTGCGCGGGCTGGAATCCACCGAGGTGGTGGAGGAGACAGACTCCACTATATATGATTTGTTGCGTCGCACCAAGCGGCATGTAGGCCAAGCGTGTCTGGCTTCACAAACATGTTGTATGTGAGCAACAAAGTAGCGGCTTAATACATCGAAAGCTCGTCTTCTATCATCTTTCGCCCTGTTTTCGTCGAGTGTTTGTCGGCAATTCGTCGGTTTTATCGCGGCACGGCGTGCCAGTTTCAGCGGAAGAACAGGTAGGCGATGCCGATCGCGGCGCACAATCCCACAAGATCGGCGAACAAGGCACAGGCAAGCGCGTGCCGTGTGTTGCGGATGTTGACGCTGCCGAAGTACACGGCAAGCACATAGAAGGTGGTTTCGGTCGAGCCCTGGATGATCGCGGCGAGCTTACCCTGGAAGGAGTCGACGCCATAGGTGCTCATGACGTCGATCATCAGCCCGCGGGCGCCCGCGCCAGACAGGATTTTCATCAACCCGACCGGCAGCGCGGGGACGAAGGCGGTGTCCAGGCCCAGCCAAGCAAAAGCGGCGCTCAGGCCCCGCATCAGGACATCCATGCAGCCGGTCACCCGAAACAGCCCGATCGCCACCAGGATTGCCACTAGATAGGGAATGATCTGCACAGCGACGCCGAAGCCTTCCTTGGCGCCGTCGATGAAGGCCTCGTAGACGTTTATGCCGCGTACGGCGCCGCAAATCAGGAAGACCACGATCAACGTCAGGATGAAGCCGCTGCCAGCCAGGGCGGTGGCGGTGCTCACCTGTTCCGGGGGCGCGTGCCGCAGCCAGAGGAAGACTCCGCCGACAGCCGCCGCCAGCAGCCCGAAGGCGGCCAGCACGGCTGGCTTGAGCACGTTGAGCCGCTGCGCCCAAGCCACTGCCAGCAAGCCGGCAACGCAGGACACGCAGGTGGCAAGCAGGGTCGGAAGGAAGATATCCGCGGCATTGAACCCGACCAGGCCTTGCTTGACCGCGATCGCTTGCCGCATGGCGATCACCGAAGTCGGGATCAGCGTCAAGCCAGCCGTGTTCAGCACGATGAACATGATCTGCGCGTTGCTGGCTGTGTCAGCGCGCGGATTGAGCGACTGCAGCTCCCGCATGGCATTGAGGCCGAGCGGCGTCGCCGCATTGTCGAGCCCCAGCATATTGGCCGACACATTCATCATCATCGCGCCCTGGGCCGGGTGGCCCTGCGGAACGCCGGGGAAGAAGTGGCGCAAAAGCGGATTGACCGCCCGCGCAAAGACGTCGACTACGCCGGCGCGTTCGCCAATGCGCATGATGCCCAGCCACAAGCTCATGACGCCCGCCAGGCCAAGCGAAATCTCGAACGCGGTGCGTGCGTTGTCGAACAGGCTCGCGAGCATCGCCGGAAACACCGCGGTATCGCCTGTCGCCACACGAATGCAGGCGACGATGAAGGCGAGCAGGAAGAAGGAGAGCCAGACCAGGTTAAGAGCCATCGGCGAATCGCGGGCGGGGTTTGGGAGAGGCTACGCATCATAGCCTGCCGGACCCGTGCCCACGGCACATGGGCGGCGCGTTGTGCCAGGGCGCGGCGCGCCCTGATGTGAGCCTTGGCATTGGCAATGTGTGTTGCGCAAAAACCGTAGTGCGCCGGTATACAATGCGGACAATGCCGCCGCGGTCGCATTGTCCCTCAGCCTTCCGGGCCAGCGCCGCGGTCCCTGATCCCTTTGACACTCGTTCGCGATGGCTCGCCCGTGCGCCACACCCGAGGACAGTGTCTCGCCGACCCAAGCCAGAATCTATGTCCGACGCCCATGGTACCGAACACGCACTTCCTGGTTCGGATTCCGCCGGCGCCAGTCTTGGCGCCCAGCACTCCCCATTGTTTGCCCTGGTGACCGATACGTTGCGTGAGCGCATCCTCGGCGGGCAGTACAACCAAGGCGAGCGCCTGGTCGAGAACAAGCTTTCCACTGAACTTGGCGTGTCGCGCATCCCCGTGCGGGAAGCGCTGCGCGCGCTTGCCGCCGAAGGCCTGGTGCGCATCGAGCCCCGGCGGGGCGCCTCGGTGGCGACGCTGTCGCCGAACATCGCCAAGGAAATGGTTGAAGTGCGGGCCACCCTGGAGGGGCTTAACGCCAAGCTGGCTGCCCAGCGCCGTGATCCTGCCCTGATCGCCGAACTCAGCGAAGTGCTGCGCCAGGGCACCGAGGCCGCCGCGAGCGGACGCTCGGAGCGTTTCATCGAATTGAACACCCGCTTCCATGAGGTGCTGGGCAATATCGCGGCCAATAGCGTGCTGCAGGATATGGTGCGTACGCTCAGGGAGCGCACAGGCCTGCTGTTCGCACCGGCCAACGTGACGCGTGCCCGGCAGAACTGGGAAGAGCATGCGCAGATCCTGCAGGCCGTCATCGCCGGCGATGCGGATCTGGCGGCGCTGTTGGCGACGCGGCACGTCTATAGCGCCGCCAAGGCAGCCGAAGATGTGGCCGAGGCCGCCGCCACAGGTTCCTGAGTGCTGGTAGATAGTATTCGATATACGAAAGAGATCCCGCACCAGGTCAAGTCAGCACCCGCCGCCACCAGGGCGCTGCTTTTCGTTGATTTCATTGGTATTTCTGGGCGTTCCGGCGGCAACCCAATGCCCCGGAATGGGGCGTTTGCAAGCCTCAACATGACGCAGTGCACCAAAAATCGGTATACTGTCAATCCTGATGAACCACAATAGGGATTGACCATGGACTACCCGACGCCCGCCTATTTCCGGCAGTCGGTTGGCGAGCAACTGCTGGCCCACTATGCCGAGCGCAACGCTGTGCGCCATCGCACCCCGCTCCTGCCTATCCGCTGGCCAAGCCTGCGTCCCTTGTTCCGCCGCCAGTGCGTGCGCGACCAAAAGGCGGTTTGAGCGCACCGCCTAAGATAGCGCGGCCCCGCGCGCCGCCAGCAGGGCGCGCAATATAGAACGGTGGCATCTTTCCTCGTGTTCGCAATAACAGCCAATCGAGAAGTTCGTTTGCTGTGACATCGCGGCCAGCAGATCCAATGTCCTGCTGGCTTCCGGGCGCGCCATTTCCGCACGAAAATGCCGCTCGAATGCCCGCCATGCCTTTTCATCCCCTCCGCTCTGTATGTCCAAGGCTTGTGCAACCAGTTCGGCGGAGGGCGACAGGTTCGGAAACCACACATCGTAGTAGTCCCGCTTGGCGAACTCGGCTTTCGGCACGCCCCGGGGCGGCCTGCGTACGGTGCCGATGCGGATTCCCTCGTCGGGCTGTCGGGGCGAGCCGAGCTTCACGATGCGAATGGTCATGCAAGTTCCTCCTTCTATATAGAGTGCCCCGCGGGTGTAGCGGATTTCGTCGTGTGCCGCCCGGGCTTGTCCTGCGGCCATAGTTTGCCGCAGCCAGGTGGCCGCCGGCTAGCGCCGTGGCTCGGCGATGCCAACTGGCCTCCATAAGTCTTTTGCGGCACTTTTCTGTTGGTGCCGGAATCATTTCAGAAAACGCTTGCCAAGGCCGAGGGGGTCCCCTATGATTCGCCCCCTCGCAACACGAAACACCGCTGCAAAGCAGACGGGACAAGGGTTGCGGGGTTGGCAGGGGTGGTTGGCGGCGCGCACGGCGCAGCGAGCTGAAGGAAAAAAACCTGTTGACGAAACGATGATCACGCTTCATAATCTCGTTTCTCTGCTGCAGCAAACGCAGCGACGCGGTGAGCAAAGCGAACCGCGACCAGTTCTTTAACAAACAAACAACCGATAAGTGTGGGCGCTTGATAGCGGATGCGGAAGACTTCGGTCTTTTAGCTTAC